>JBDSKP010000667.1:0-3303 GCA_039916925.1 Duganella sp. | reverse complement strand
TTGCTGGCCGCGTGAGCGGCACCACGGGGAAAAACACGAAAAACCTTGCCGGCGGCGGGCGCGATATTCGCTCGCCCATGACCTGCACCACGAAATAAAAAAAACCACGGAAACACGTAGGGCGGATTAGGCGGAACGCCGTAATCCGCCATGCATGAGCCGCCGGCGGAGCCCGGCTCCGCGCCCAGGCTTAAATTTCCATCTCGCCCTCGAACACCGTCACGGCCGGACCGGTCAGCAGCACCGGCTGGCCGACGCCGGCCCAGCTGATCGACAACTGGCCGCCGCGCGCGTCGACGCGCACCGGGCTGTCGAGCAGACCGCGCGCAATGCCGGCCACCACCGCCGCGCAGGCGCCGGTGCCACAGGCCAGCGTCTCGCCGACGCCGCGCTCGAACACCCGCAGTTTGATGTGGCGGCGGTCGACGATCTGCATGAAGCCGGCGTTGACCCGGTTCGGAAAGCGCGGATGGTGCTCGATCAGCGGACCGGTCAACTCCACCGGCGCCGTGTCGACGTCGTCGACCACTTGCACCGCGTGCGGATTGCCCATCGACACGGCCGAGATCAGCACGCTTTCCTTGGCGCCCGCCAGTTCCAGCACCAGCGGCCACAAGATGGCGTCGCCCTGGCGTTCGCCTTGCAGGCCCTCGGCGTCGAACGGCACGCGCGCGGCGTCGAGCACCGGCGGGCCCATGTCCACGGTGATGCTGCCGTCGGCCTCCAGCCGCGGTTCGATGATGCCGGCCTTGGTTTCGACGGTGATGCTGCGGCGGTCGGTCAAGCCCTTTTCCGAGACGAACTTGACGAAGGCGCGCGAGCCGTTACCGCATTGTTCGACTTCGCCGCCGTCGGCGTTGAAGATGCGGTAGCGGAAGTCGCAGCCGGGCTGGGTCGGCTTTTCCACCAGCAGGATCTGGTCGGCGCCGACGCCGAAGCGGCGGTCGCCCAGCAGCTTCCATTGCGACGCCGTCAGCGCGATGTCCTGGTTGATGCCGTCGATGACCACGAAGTCATTGCCGGCGCCGTGCATTTTGGTGAATTTGAGTTTCATCGTCTGTCTTCTACTTGGATCGTTGGTACAGCGAAGGCTCGCCGTTGGGCCGCGTCTTGAAGCGTTTGTGGGTCCAGAAATACTCGGCCGGCGCCTCGCGCACGCGCTCCTCGATGAAGGCGTTCATGCGGCGGGTGGCGGCTACCATGTCGGGACCCGGGTAATTGTCCCACACCGGATAGAACTTCACACGATATCCCTGGTAATCGGGCAGGAAGGTGGCGATCACCGGCATGACCTGGGCGCCGGTGGTGGCGGCGATGCGCGCCGTGGCCGTCAGGGTGGCGGCCTCGATGCCGAAGAACGGCACGAATTCCGCGTCCTTCTCGCCGAAGTCCATGTCCGGCAGCATGAAGTAGGGCAGCTTGTCGCGCAGCGCCCGCAGGATCGGCTTGATGCCGTCCTGGCGCGTGAACAGCTTGACCGGCTTGAAGCGGGCGCGGCCCGCACGCAGCACCTTGTCGAAGGTGGTGTTTTTTTGCTGCACGTACATCGACGAGGCGCTGGCCACCATCGCGATCGACGCGCCGGCCACGTCCAGGCAGACGAAGTGCGGACACAGCAGGATGGTCGGGCTGGCCGTCATCTGGTCCACCGGCACCGGGCCCGGCTCGACGCGGATCAGGCGCCGCAGGCGCGCCTCGGAGCCCCACCACAGGATGCCGCGCTCCCACACGCTGCGCGAGTACGCCTGGAAGTGGCCGCGGGCGATGGCGACCCGCTCGGCCTCGGATAGTTCCGGCATGCACAGGCGCAGATTGGTCAGCGCGATGTGGCGGCGCGAGCGCAACGTCAGGAACAGCAGGCTGCCGGTCAGCTTGCCGACGCGGCCGAGCAGCGGCAACGGCAGCCAGTGGAGCAGCCACATCAATCCGAGCAGCAGCTTCATGCCCGTTCCTCCGCCGCGACCGGCGCGGCGATGCCGGCCGGCACCTTGTAGCGGTTGTAGCTCCAATAATATTGCGCCGGGTTGCGGGCGATCAGGCGCTCCATGGCGGCGTTGATGGCGCGCGCCTGGTCGGCCGTGTCGCCGTCGAGCGTGCCGTCGAACGGCACGAAGCGGACGATGAAACCTTTGCCGCCCGGCAGCCGTTCGGCGTAGGTGATGATGACGGTGGCCTCGCCCATGCGCGCCAGCTTGGCCGGCAACGTCATCGTGTAGGCGCTGCGGCCGAAGAAATCGGCCCACACGCCTTCGCCCTCCTGCGGCACCTGGTCGGGTAGCAAACCGATAGGCTTGCCTTTCTTGAGGAACTTGGCCAGCATGCGCACGCCGGACATGTTGGCCGGCGCCAGCCGCAGGTTCTTGCGCGCGCGCGCGCCCTCGACCAGCGGCTTGAGCGCCTCCTGTTTGGGCGGGCGGTACATCACCATCAGCTCGGTGCGCAGCGCGATTTCCTGCGCGACGATCTCAAAACAGCCCAAGTGTGGCGTCAGGAACACGATTCCGCGTCCCGCGTCGAGCTCGGTTTGCACCAGATCCCAGTTCTCGGCGTGGGCCAGGCGCGACACCCGCGCCGGCGACGCGCACCAGATAAATGGCAGCTCGACGATGCTTTTTCCGGCCTCGGCGATCGCCGCCGACAGGTGGTGTGCATAGCCGGCAAGGGCCATGTTCCCGCGCATATGGCGGCGATGCGAGGAGGAACACAGATACACCAGCCAGCCCAGGGCGGCGCCCGCCGCGTGCAGCAGCGGCAGCGGAAAAATCGACAAAAAGCGAAAAAGATGAACAAGCATGAAGTCAAATCGTCTATATCAAGGAGGGTTCGGCTGCTGTTGCTATAGCCAAAAATTTTTTAAGAAGCGTAAAATACCACGTATGCAGTAACCGCCGAGTTAACAGACAACTTGCGAGGCGGAATATAAATCTCGCTAAAGCGTCGCAAGCCGTATTGGGTGAGCGACAACCATTCTCAACCAGTATCAGGAGCTTGCGATGTCAAACGATTATCTTTTCACTTCCGAATCCGTCTCGGAAGGCCACCCGGACAAGGTCGCCGACCAAATCTCGGACGCCATCCTCGACGCCATCCTCGAGCAAGACCCGAAGGCGCGCGTCGCCGCCGAAACGCTGTGCAACACCGGTCTGGTGGTGCTGGCCGGCGAGATCACCACGCACGCCAACGTTGATTATATTCAAGTCGCGCGCGAAACCATCAAGCGCATCGGCTACGACAACACCGACTACGGCATCGATTACCGCGGTTGCGCGGTGCTGGTGGCCTACGACAAGCAGTCGCCGGACA
>JBDSKP010000666.1:0-1888 GCA_039916925.1 Duganella sp. | reverse complement strand
ATCACGTCGTTGGGCGCGTGCAGGTTGGAAATGCCCTTGGCCGAATCCACCATCGCCAGTTCGGGGCGGTGCTCGTGGCAGGCGTGCAGGTCGCGCATGACTTCGTCGCGCTGCGAACTGGGCAGCGTCGCGAGCTTGTCGTACAGGTTGACCATGCCGTTGTTGACGTTCACGCCCAGTTCCTCGAACAGCTTGGCGTGCTTCTCGAACGCGTCCTTGTAGAAGATGCGCACGCAGTGGCCGAACACGATCGGGTGCGATACCTTCATCATCGTGGCCTTGACGTGCAGCGAGAACATCACGCCGGTCTTGTAGGCGTCGTCGATTTCCTTCTCGTAGAACGCGAGCAGGGCTTTCTTGCTCATGAACATGGAGTCGATGATCTCGCCGGCCTGCAGCGCGACCTTCGGTTTGAGCACGATGGCCTTGCCCGACGCGGTGATCAGTTCCATCTTGACGTTGCGGGCCTTGTCCAGGGTCATCGACTTTTCACCGTGGTAGAAGTCGCCGCCGTGCATGTGCGACACGTGGGTGCGCGAGGCCTGGCTCCATTCGCCCATCGAGTGCGGGTGCTTGCGGGCGTATTCCTTGACGGCCTTGGGCGCGCGGCGGTCGGAGTTGCCTTCGCGCAGGACCGGGTTCACCGCCGAGCCGGTGCACTTGCTGTAGCGCGCCTTGAGGGCTTTGTCCCCGTCGGTCTTCGGGTCTTCCGGGAAGTCGGGCAGCGCGTAGCCTTTTTCCTGCAGCTCGCGGATGGCGGCCTGCAACTGGGCCACCGAGGCCGAGATGTTGGGCAGCTTGATGAGGTTCGCTTCGGGCTTGAGGGTCAGCGCGCCCAGTTCGGCCAGCGTGTTCGGCACTTTCTGGGTGTCGGTCAGGAATTCCGGAAACTCGGCCAGCACGCGGGCGGCGACGGAAATATCTTTGGCGACAACGTCGACGCCGGCCGGCGCGGTGAACTTCTTGATGATCGGTAGCAGGGAATACGTCGCCAGCAACGGCGCCTCGTCAGTCAGTGTGTAGATGATTTTTGACTTTTGTGTTGACATTGTCATTCCCTTGTATACGGTAGTGTAGTTAATGTTCCCGTTCCGGGGGCGCAGGATGGCCTGCGTGAACCCGGGGCGGATGGTGCGCTGGCGCGGTCGCCATTTTCACTCAAGTGCTTATTTTAGGACAATACTGGCGCACTGGGGCGGAAACCCCTGCGCCGGGCGGGGTCGCGCGGCCATTTTTTACCGTTTGCGGGGGCCGCGGCGGGGCCGGCGAGCCCGGATGTGCTATTGTGCGGCACGGTCCTCGTTCCCCGTCCCCGAAGTCCGCCTAGTTAACGACTGGAAAAACAAGTTTCTCCATGCGTCTTAACGATCCCAACCAAAACCATCTGCTGGCCGCCATGCTCGAGTCCGATTTCGCGCGCCTGTCGCCGCACCTCGAACCGATCATGATGCGGCTCGGCGACGTGCTGTACGAGTCCGGCGGGCAGCTGCAACATGTCTATTTCCCAACATCGGCGATCGTTTCCCTGCACTATGTGCTGGAGAACGGCGGCTCGTCCGAGATCGCCGGCGTCGGCAACGAGGGCATCCTGGGCGTTTCGTTGTTTATGGGTGGAAATACAACGCCCAGCCGCGCCGTGGTGCAGACGGCCGGCCACGGCTACCGCCTGAAGTCGAACATCCTGATGGACGAATTCAACCGCGCCGGCCCTGTCATGCGCCTGCTGCTGCGCTACACGCAGGCGTTGCTGACGCAGATGTCGCAGACGGCCGTCTGCAACCGCCATCACACGGTCGAGCAGCAATTGTGCCGCTGGCTGCTGCTGACGCTCGACCGCCTGCCCGGCAACGAGCTGACGATGACGCAGGAACTGATCGCCAACATGCTC
>JBDSKP010000665.1:0-5218 GCA_039916925.1 Duganella sp. | reverse complement strand
GCGAGGGCGGTGCCGCCGGCGCCGTCGTGGGATGCTGCGCGATCGTGCTGTCGCCGGAGTATGGCGAGATCAAGCGCTTGTATGTGCAGCCGGCGGGACGCGGCAAGGGCATCGGGCGGGGCTTGCTGAACTTGCTGGAACAGGCGGCGATCGAGGCCGGTTGCGATCGGATGGTGCTGGAGACCGGGCCGTCGCAGCCGGAGGCGATGGGGCTGTACGAGCGGCAGGGTTTCATCCGGTGCGGGCCATTCGGCGATTACCCGGATGATCCGTTGAGTGTGTTCATGCGCAAGGACCTCGTCACCACGTAACCACACGGGGCGCCCGTGGTTCCCCCGCTTACGCTTCCTTTTTCTTTTTGCGCACCACCGCCAGCTTCGGCGCCTGCGGTCCGAACATCTCCGCCACCCGCTCCAGCCGCACCGCGCCGTCGCCGACCACGGTGCCGGTCGCGCCCGCCACCTGCCGCACGATGCCCAACGCCGTGGCGCGTGCTTCCGGCTCGTCCGGCAGCAGCAACGGCAGGTCGCGCATCGCCGCCTCCTCATCCACCTGCAGCATCAGATACTGCTCGCGCACGATCGTCTTGAACTGCGTCACGCTCAATTCCTCATCGTCCGACGTGCGCAAGCGCAACTGGCGTATCGTCGCGAACGCGCGCTCGTCGGCCGCGCTCATCTCCGGACTGCGGTAGATGTACAGCAAGCCGCGGATGATCGCCTCCGTCGCCCCGCCCTCGGCCGTCCTGGTCGCGGCCGCCATGCGGTGCGCGTTCAGCGCCGCCTCGTGCGCCAGGTCGCGGCCGATGCGGCGCGGCGTGCCGGCGTCGGAACGCAAGCCCACCAGCGCCTGCAGCACCGGCGAGCCGTAGACGTTGAGGAACATCTTTTCCGTGGCCTCGTCGCGGGCGTCGCGGTACGCGTCGAGCGCGGCGACGATCTGCTTCGACATGTGCTCCTGCATCTGCAGGAACACGTTGTCCTTGGCCACCGGCCGGCGCTGCGCGCGCACCTTTTCGGCCAGCGCGGGAATACCGTCGAGCAATTTGTTCTTGCTGGAAAACGCCGTGTAGCGCAGCCGCAGCGGGTGCGAGTCGCGCAGCCGTTCCGCGCTCTGCTCGGTGACCATGCCCTTGACCAGCGGACTGACAAACTGCCGATACAAGCCTTGGTTGATCTCCGACACCCGCGCGACGGTGGCGAAGCGGCGCTCGTCCTCGGCGTCGTTGCCGCCCAGCGCGCGCAACGCGCTCAGGCCGCGGCGCTCGAAACGCATCACGTAGTCGCCGCCCATCATGTCGCCGGCGGCGATCTCCGCTTGCAGCATTTCCTCGTCCTTGTCGAGGAACACCGCCTCGTACAGGCCGGGCGGCATGATGTCGATCATGTCCATCGCGGCGGTGAATTCCTCGTGCTCCTTGTTGGCCACCGCCGCCGAGACGAAGATGCCCAGGTGGCCTATGCTCTGGTGCATCGAGTAGATGATGGTCTGGCCGCCGGCGACCAGCGCGGCGTCGTCCTCGTACAGGTCGAGCACCCAGCCGAGCGCCTGCTGCGGCGGCGTGATGTCGTCGCCCCACGAGCAGAACACGACGATCGGCGATTTGATGTTGCGCAGGTCGATGCGGTGGCCCTCGCTGTCGAGCAGCGCGGCGTCGCTCAGGCGGTTGCCGACGAACAGCGAGTCGGCGATGTACTGCATCTCGCCGGCGTTGAGCAGCACCGGGTTGCCCCACCACCGCTCGAACTCCAGGAAGCGCGCCGCCTCGGTGTCGATCTTCGAATAAACGTTGTAGTTCTTGCTCCACATCGTGTTCGACGGGTTCATTTTCTCGAAGTTCTCGACCAGTTGCGCGCCGTCGAAAATGCCGTTGCCGAGGTCGCCAGCGAGCGAGGTCGTCCACGTGCCGCCGAGCGCGCCACCCAGATAGCGCATCGGGTTCTTGCCGCGCACGCCGGCCCAGTATGACAGCGGCGCCCCGGCCAGCACCAGCGGGCCGACCAGGTCCGGCTGCAGCGCGGCGGTCATCATGATTTGCCAGCCGGCCTGGCAGTTGCCGATCAGCGCCGGCTTGCCGTCGGCCTTGGGATGCAGCCCGGCCACGTGCGCGATGAATTTCGCCTCGGCGCGGCACACGTCCTCGATGGTCTGGCCCGGCTCGGGATGGGGCAGGAAACCGACGAAGTAACATGGATGGCCGGCCTTGAGCACGACGCCGATTTCACTGTCCTGCTTCATGCCGCCGATGCCGGGGCCGTGGCCGGCGCGCGGATCGAACACGATGAACGGGCGCTTGATCGGATCGGGGGCGACGCCGTCCGGCGGCGCGATGTAGCACAGGCCGTAATTGACGGGACGCTCGAAGTCGCGCCCGTCCATGATGACCTCGAAGGCAAAGCTGAGCACGTGCGGCGCGGTCTCCTCGGTGCGCAGGTTGCGTTCGTCGCCACGCTGGCGCAGCACGTCCATGAACAGCACGCTGCGCTGGCAGGCGTCGATCCAGTAATCTGCGGCCTGCCGGGCCAGCGAAAAGGGATTGCTCGGCCAGCCGGACCACGGATTCAACTTTTCGTCACTCACCTTGATGCTCCTCAATACGGATTGATACCGCCATGCCCCAAATTACTCTAGCGCTGGTAAAAAGGCAATTGAATCCGTTGCCACGAAAAAAAACCCCGGAGCTCCGCAGAGGCCGGGGTTTTCTTGTCGAACCCTACCACCGTTAGCGGGGCCGGGTTCAGCGCAGGCGATCAGGATTCGCGCGATGCCTTCTTACGCTCGTGCTCTTTCAGGAAGCGCTTGCGCAAACGGATCGATTTCGGCGTGATTTCCACCAGTTCGTCGTCGTCGATGAATTCGACGGCGTATTCCAGCGACATCTGAACCGGCGGCACCAGGCGCACCGCTTCGTCGGTACCCGACGAACGCACGTTGGTCAGCTGCTTGCCCTTGATCGGGTTGACGACCAGATCGTTGTCGCGCGAGTGGATACCGATGATCATGCCTTCGTAGACCGGGTCGTTGTGGACCACGAACATACGGCCGCGATCCTGCAGTTTCCAGATCGCGTAGGCCACGGCGGCGCCGTCGTCCTGCGAAATCAGCACGCCGTTGCGACGGCCGCCCAGTTCGCCCTTGGTGTTATCGACCGGAGCGTAGGCGTCGAACACGTGGCTCATCAGGCCGGTACCACGGGTCAGGGTCATGAATTCGCCCTGGAAGCCGATCAGGCCACGGGCGGGGATACGGTATTCCAGACGTACACGGCCTTTGCCGTCCGATTCCATGTTTTGCAGGTCGCCGCGACGACGGCCCAGTTCTTCCATGACGCCGCCCTGGTTGGCTTCTTCAACGTCGACCGACAGTTGCTCGAACGGCTCGTGGCGCACGCCATCGACCATTTTGAACACCACGCGCGGACGCGACACGGCCAGCTCGAAGCCTTCGCGACGCATGTTTTCGATCAGGATGGTCAGGTGCAGCTCGCCGCGGCCCGATACTTCGAAGATCGTGTCGTCGTCGGTTGGTGCCACGCGCAGCGCGACGTTGGCCTTCAGTTCCTTGTCCAGACGGTCGCGCAGCTGGCGCGAGGTCACGAACTTGCCTTCGCGGCCGGCCAGTGGCGAGTTGTTGACCATGAAGTTCATGGTCAGCGTAGGCTCGTCGACGGTCAGCATCGGCAGTGGTTCCGGGGTGTCCGGCGCGCACAGCGTCGAACCGATGCCGATTTCATCGATACCGTTGATCAGGCAGATGTCGCCGGCGACGGCTTCGTCGACCAGCACGCGCTCCAGGCCCTTGAAGTTCAGCACCTGGTTGATGCGGCCCTTGATCGGGGTGGCGCCTGGGCCGTTGATGACCAGGACGTCCTGGCCGACCTTGACGGTACCACGGTTGACGCGGCCAATGCCGATCTTGCCGACGTAGGATGAGTAGTCCAGCGACGTGATTTGCATCTGCAGCGGGCCTTCCGGATTGTCGTCGCGCACAGGAACGTGTTCCAGGATGGCGTCGAACAGCGGCTTCATGTCGCCGGTGCGCACGTCTTCGGTCAGGCCGGCGTAGCCGTTCAGGCCCGACGCGTAGACGACCGGGAAGTCCAGCTGCTCGTCGGTGGCGCCCAGTTTGTCGAACAGTTCGAAGGTCTGGTTGATCGCCCACTCCGGACGCGCGCCCGGACGGTCGACCTTGTTGACGACGACGATAGGCTTCAGGCCCAGCGCCAGCGCCTTGCGGGTCACGAAGCGGGTCTGTGGCATCGGGCCTTCCTGCGCGTCGATCAGCAGCAAAACGGAGTCGACCATCGACAGCACGCGCTCCACTTCGCCGCCGAAGTCGGCGTGGCCCGGGGTGTCGACGATGTTGATGTGGGTGCCTTCGTACTCAACCGCGCAGTTCTTCGACAGAATCGTAATGCCGCGTTCCTTTTCGAGGTCGTTCGAGTCCATGACGCGGTTATCGACCGCTTGGTTTTCACGGAAGGTGCCGGACTGGCGCAGCAGCTGATCCACGAGGGTGGTTTTGCCGTGGTCAACGTGGGCGATAATAGCGATGTTGCGAATTGCGCGTTTTGTAGTAGACATGGTCGTTATATTTGCTGAAAAACTGCGGTGCGTACAAACTGTACGGGTGGTATTCCGGGATGTTCGTGGGCTACAACTGCTTAGCCAATTTCTGGAACCGCGTAGTATAGCATGTTGCGTTGCAACTCCTTAAAAATATCGAGTATTTTCAAAGAGTTGCTTTCGGAGGCGTAGGCGGATTAGGCGGAACGCCGTAATCGGCCATGTATGCGCCGACGGCGGCTCATCCATGGCGGATTACGCTTCGCTAATCCGCCCTACGTGTTTTAGAAGATTGCTTATGGCGCGGTGAAGGCGATCAGGCGCTCCGGCGCGAGAATGCTGTATTCGCCCAGCATCGCGGTGCCGAGCAGCTTGTCGTCCAGATAGACACGCACCCTGCCCTGCTCCGCCGGCACCGTGACCGGCTCCTTGCCCAACGCCAGCCGCTGGCCGTTGAGGAAGCGTTTGGCCAACTCGGCGTTCAGCTGCACCGCCGGGAAACTGGCCAGCAAGGCGTCCACCGGGGCCAGCAGACTCAACGGCTCGGCGTGCGCCGTCAGCGCCTCCAACGTGATCATGTCGTCCATCGTCAGCGGGCCGACCTGCGTGCGGCGCAGCGCGTTCAAGTGCGCGCCGCAGCCGAGCGCGTCGCC
>JBDSKP010000664.1:0-6825 GCA_039916925.1 Duganella sp. | reverse complement strand
GCGCACCTCGCATCTGGAACACCGGGTCAACCACGATCCGCTGACCGGGCTGGCCAACCGCAACCTGCTGTGGGACCGGCTCGAGCAGGCGCTGCACGTGGCCCAGCGCAACAAGACGCTGGTGGCGACGATGCTGATCGACCTCAACAAATTCAAGCTGATCAACGACACCTTCGGCCACGAGGCCGGCGACGTGGTGCTCACCTCGGTCGCTAAGCGCATGGAGGCGTCGGTGCGCGACAGCGACACCGTCGCCCGGCTCAGCGGCGACGAGTTCGTGCTGGTGCTGGCCAACCAGCCGTCGCTGCGCTACACGCTGCGCATGCTCGACCGGCTGCGCGAGGCGCTGCAACGGCCGGTCGCCTTCAACCGCAGCGAAATCGCCATCGACGGGGCCATCGGCGTGAGCATCTATCCGCACGACGCCACCTCGCCCGTCGACCTGGTCAAGGCGGCCGACATCGCCATGTACCACGCCAAGTCGTCCGGCAAGAGCGACGTGCACTTCTATTCCGCGGACATGAAATCGTCGTCCGACGCCAAGCAAAAGATGGAAACCGACATGCGCGCCGGGCTCGACAACGACGAATTCTTTTTGCTGTTCCAGCCGCGCCTGTGCACGCACACGGAGCGCTATCCCGGCGTCGAGGCGCTGTTGCGCTGGCGCCACCCCGAACTGGGCGTGCTGACGCCGATCTCCTTCCTGGCCGAGGCCGAGGAGAACGGCATGGTGCGGCCGATCGGCGCGCGCGCGCTCGATCTGGCGGTCCATTTTTTGCGCGACATGCACGACGACGGCTTCGCCGATTTGCTCGTGTCCGTCAATGTCGGCTACCGGGAGATCAGCCAGCAAAACTACGTCCCCAACATCGAGCGGCGGCTGATGGACGCCGGCGTGCCAGCCCACCGCCTGGAGCTGGAGGTCAACGAGAAGAACCTGGTGCGCAATCTGCAACTGAGCCGCGACGTCACGCGGCGAATGCAGGAGACCGGCATCAAGCTGTCCATCGACGAGTTCGGCAATGGTTTCACCAGCTTGAGCAACCTGCCCACGCTGGGGGCCACCCACCTGAAATTGAACAAGGCGGCCGTCGCCGCGATTTCCCAGGACGGCGATCACGGCGCGCTGGCCACCGTGCTGATTGACGTCGGCCACGACCTGCGCATCCAGGTGGTGGGCACGGGCGTGGAGACGGAGCTACAGGCGGCGTTCCTGCGCGAGAACGGCTGCGACGAGCTGCAGGGCAGCTTCATCAGCAGCCCGCTGGCGCCGGAGGCCCTCAAACAGCTGCTCGCGGCCACCCGGCGCCGCTAGCCAACCGCTAGCGCACCGCCATCTGCGCCAGCATCTCCATGAGCTGCGCATAAACGCGGGCGAACCAGCGCGAACGCGGCGCCGGCGCGCGCGCCCGAGCGCTGCCTGACGACGCCGGACCGGGTGATGGTGGATAGGGACATGGCTGACTCCTCAAAATGTATGGTGGCCGCCGTCATCAATAAATCTTAGTCATGGAAGTTCTGCGGCGTATGGGGTATATTTTCATCCCGCATGGACGCGCGATCAAACGAGTTATTTTTGATTGACGCATAAGAAAAACTTAGCCTCAGGATGTCATGAACAAACCGTTGCGCTCCCTCTCCGGGCTGCTGGACTTCGATTGCGCGGCGCGCTGGGGCAGCTTCAAGCTGGCCGCGCAGGAGCTGCACAAGACGCCGGCGGCGATCAGCCTGCAGGTCAAGCAGCTCGAGGAGGCGCTCGGCTTCGAGCTGTTCATCCGCCATCCGCGCCACATCACGCTGACCGAAAAGGGCCAGGAGCTGGCCGCGACAGTGCGCCGCCTGCTCGGCGAGCTGCGCACCAAAGTCGCGGCGCTGCAGGGCGGCGACGAGGAAAAGATCTTGCGCATCTCGACCACCCACTCGCTGGCGATCAAGTGGCTGGTGCAGCGCATCGACCGCTTCACCAAGCTGTATCCGGAGCTCGACATCCGCATCGACTCGACCGACCGGCTGGTCGACCTCACCGACGACAACACCGACGTCGTGCTGCGCATCTCGACGGTCGTCAACGACGATCCCGACTTGCTGTTCCACGTGCGGCTGGTGGCCGTCTACAGTCCGTCGCTGCTGGCGCCGGGCGCCGCCGAGCTGACGGCGGCCGACCTGACCCGCTTTCCGCTGCTGTACGAGGACTCGACCGACAACTGGATCAGCATGCTGCGCGATCACGACCTACTCAAGGGCAAGTACGACTTCTCACGCTCGTACACCAACGCGGCGGTGTTGGTGCAGGCGGCGCTGGCCGGCCACGGCGTCGGCCTGACGCACTACACCATCGCCTACGAGGACATCCGCAGCGGCGCGCTGAAGATGATCCCCGGCTTCACCGCCAAGTACGGCCGCGGCTACCGGCTGCTGGTCAATCCGGCCAAGCGCGGGCTCAGCAAGATCCGCCACTTCAGCGCCTGGCTCGGCGCCGAGATCGCGGAGATGGAGCGGTCGTTCGATTGACGGCGCGATGGGAATGGGCTACCTTTTGCCGGGTCTCCATCTCCGGGCGCATCGCATGACCGCTCCACTGCGCGCACTACCGCTCGCGCCACCTCTCGCATTACCTCTGGGGCTACCTCTTTGTCTCGCCATGGCCCTGCTGACCGCGCAGCCATCGACGGCGGCGGCCGCCGAGCCGTCCAAGGGAACGCTGCGCTTCGTGCGGAAAATCGAGGATGCGCCGGGCCAGTCGAGCCCGCACAAGGCCGGCTTCCAGGAGGGGCTGGGCAACGCGCTGGCCAAGCAGCTGCGCATGAAGGTGCGGTTTATCGGCCTGCCGCGCAAACGCATGATGAGCGCGCTCGAATCGGGCGAGGGTGACATCGTGTGCGGCTACCTGCCGGCCTGGTTCCAGGGCGACGTCGCCTGGAGCCGCACCTTCATCCCCACCTCGGAAGTGCTGATCGCCTCGACGCGGGTGCCGGCGCCGACGTCGATCGAGTCGGTGCGCGGCAAGACGGTGGGCACCGTGCTCGGCTTCCACTACCCCGACATCGAGCAAGCGCTGGGCGCGGACTTCCTGCGCGACGACGCGCCGTCGCTGAACCTGACGGTGCGCAAGTGGCAGGCCGGGCGCTTCGACTATTTCCTGACCACGGGCCAGTCGATCGACAAGCAATTCCCCAACGGCGAGCTGGCGGCCGGCTACAACCTGCTGGTGGTCAGCGAGGTCAAGAGCGGTTGCGCGGTCTCGCGCAAGGGCAACGTCACGGTGGCCGAAATCAGCGCCGCCCTCGACGCGCTGGAAAAAAACGGCGAAATGGCGCGGCTGCTGCGGCTGCGCTGAGCGGACCGCGCTGCGCCGCAGCAAGGTGCCCGCCGGCCTGGTTTTCAACCCGCAAGGCCATGCGGGGTCGTACCCGCCGGGTACGCCCCCCCCTAAGCGGTGGCGCCGGCGCCCCCGCGAAAGCTGGCGGGTTGGCGTGCCAGCGCATTTTCATACTGCAACGCACAAATCACATTACGCTTGAGTTAGATTGCGAAAAGACAACCCCGGAACATGGTAAGCTTCGACCCCGGCGGCACGCACTTCGCAGCACTCCCTCAAACTCCCTCGCGTAAATACTTAATTCATGGATATTGTTCTCGCACTAAAAGCCATCATCATGGGCCTCGTGGAAGGTTTCACGGAATTCCTGCCGATCTCCTCCACCGGCCACCTGATCCTCACCGAGCACCTGCTGGGGTTCGCCGGGATGGAAGATAAAATCAACGTGTTCGAGATCGTGATCCAGGCCGGCGCCATGTTGGCCGTCATGTGGGAATACCGCGCCCGCATCGGCGCCGTCATGACCGGCATCTTCAGCGACCGCAAGCAGCAACGCTTCGCCCTGAACGTGCTGATCGCGTTCCTGCCGGCAGCCGTGCTGGGCCTGTTGTTCGCCAAAACCATCAAGGAAAAGCTGGTCGCGCCGATTCCGGTGGCGCTGGCCTTCATCATCGGCGGCCTCATCATCCTGTGGGTGGAAAAGCGCGCCAGGGACAATCCGCGCGCCGTGCGCATCGACTCGGTCGACGACCTGACGCCGCTCGACGCCCTCAAGATCGGCCTGGCGCAGTCGTTCGCGCTGATCCCCGGCACCAGCCGCTCGGGCGCGACCATCATGGGCAGCATGATGTTCGGCCTGTCGCGCAAGGTCGCCACCGAGTTTTCGTTCTTCCTGGCCATTCCGACCTTGCTCGGCGCCACCTTCTACTCGCTGTACAAGGACCGCGCGCTCCTGTCGGCCGCCGACTTGCCGTTCTTCACGGTCGGCACCGTCGCCGCGTTCATCTCGGCCTTCCTGTGCGTGCGTTGGCTGCTGCGCTACATCAGCTCACATACCTTCACAGTCTTTGCGTGGTATCGCATCGTTTTCGGCCTGATCGTGCTCGTCACCGGTTATTATGGCGTTATCGTCTGGGCCGACTAACACCTTCTGTTGTAGAAACGAGCTGTAAAAAATGATTCATCAGGAAACAAACGAGCGCGCGCTCCATCTGCTGCAAACCGTCTTCGGCTATCCGGCCTTCCGCGGCCAGCAGGCCGAAATTGTCGGCCATGTCAGCGGTGGCGGCGACGCGCTGGTCCTGATGCCCACCGGCGGCGGCAAGTCGCTGTGCTACCAGATTCCGGCGCTGGTGCGCGACGGCGTGGGCGTGGTCATTTCGCCATTGATCGCACTGATGCAGGACCAGGTCGACGCGCTGGCCGAGGTCGGCGTGCGCGCCGCCTTCCTGAACTCCACCCAGACCTACGAGGAATCGCAGCGCATCGAGCGCCTGGTGCGCACCGGCGAGATCGACCTGGTCTACGTCGCCCCCGAGCGGCTGATGACCGAGCGCTGCCTCAATCTGTTCCAGGCGTCGAAGATCGCGCTGTTCGCCATCGACGAGGCGCACTGCGTCTCGCAATGGGGGCACGACTTCCGGCCCGAGTACATCAAGCTGTCGGTGCTGCACGAGCAGTTCCCCGACGTGCCGCGCATCGCGCTGACGGCCACCGCCGACCCGCAAACGCGCGCCGAGATCGTCCACCGCCTGCAGCTGGGCGACGCCATGCAGTTCGTGTCGTCGTTCGACCGCCCCAACATCCGCTACCAGATCGTCGAGAAGGCCAACGGCCGCAAGCAGCTGCTCGACTTCATCACCACCGAGCACGGCGGCGACTGCGGCATCGTCTACTGCCTGTCGCGCAAGAAGGTCGAGGAGACCGCCGAGTTCCTCAACGAAAACGGCGTGCGCGCGATGGCCTACCACGCCGGCATGGACCACGCCAAGCGCGCGGCCAACCAGGCCAAGTTCCTGCGCGAGGAAAACATCGTCATGTGCGCCACGATCGCCTTCGGCATGGGCATCGACAAGCCGGACGTGCGCTTCGTGTGCCACCTCGACCTGCCGAAAAGCATCGAGGGCTATTACCAGGAGACCGGCCGCGCCGGCCGCGACGGCGCCCCCGCCAACGCCTGGATGGCCTACGGCCTGCAGGACGTGGTGCTGCAGCGGCGCATGATCGACGAATCGGAGGCCGACGAAACCTTCAAGCGCGTGCTGGGCAACAAGCTCGACGCGATGCTGGGGCTGTGCGAGACGCTCAGCTGCCGGCGCGTGCGCCTGCTCGACTACTTCGGCGAGCGCTCCGGACCGTGCGGCAACTGCGACACCTGCCTGATCCCGCCGGTGTCGTTCGACGGCACGGTGCCGGTGCAAAAGCTGCTGTCGGCCGTGTACCGGGTCGACCAGCGCTTCGCCGCCGGCCATGTGATCGAGGTGCTGCGCGGGGTCGAGACGGAACGCATCAAGACCTGGCACCACGATTCGCTGTCGGTGTTCGGCATCGGCGCCGACCGCAGCGAGCAGGAATGGCGCGCCATCCTGCGCCAGGCCATCGCGCTCGGACTGGTGACGGTCGACCACGAGTCATACAGCTCGCTCAAGCTGACCGACGCCGCCCGTCCGGTGCTCAAGGGCGGGCAGAAGGTGCAGCTGCGCCAGTACCAGAAGCCGGTCAAGCAGAAAAGCGCCGGCCGCGCCGCCAAGGGCTATGTCGAAAGCGACCTGTCGACCAGCGAGCAGGCCATCTTCGACAAGCTGCGCTGGTGGCGCGTGGAGACGGCGCGCGCGCACGACGTGGCCGCGTACATCATCTTCAACGACGCCACGTTGCGGGAGATCGCCAAGGCGCGTCCGACCACGTTGTCGGACCTGCGCGGCATCTCCGGTGTCGGCGAGAAGAAACTGGCGTCCTACGGTGACGAGATCGTCGCCATGATCAGCGAAATGGCGTAGGCATGCATCCGTCGGCGGTTTTTCATCGTTCGCTCGCGCAGCTGTGCGGCATGTTGGGCAAGATCGAGGCCGATGATGACGGCGACGGCGCCGGCGTGCTGTCGGCGCGTCTGCACGAGGACATGCTGCCGTTCGCGCAGCATGTGCGGGCCACGGCCAATTTCGCGCTGCGCGGCTGCTGCCCGCTGGCCGGGGTGGAGGTGGTCGATTTCAACGGCGACGAGCTCTCGTACGCCGCGCTGCAGTGGCAGATCGTCGAGACGATGCGCTTTATCGCCGACATCCCGCCGGCGCGATTCAACGGACCGGCGGACCGCATCTGCCGCGACCGCGCGGGGTTCGCCGATTTGGCGTTGCCCGCCGATGAATATCTGAACTTATATATCCTGCCGAATTTCTATTTCCACCTGAGCATGGTGTACGCGATCGCGCGCAGCCGCGGCGTGGCGATCGGCAAGGGCGATTTCGACGGGTATCACATTTACGCGCCGGGGTTTTCGTTCGAAA
>JBDSKP010000663.1:0-4735 GCA_039916925.1 Duganella sp. | reverse complement strand
CGGGATCGGCGTCGAATTGAAATCCTGGATCTCGTCGAGCACGTCGGCGGCCAGCATGGGCGAAACGGTGTCGTGGCTTTCCAGCGTCATGGCGGCGGCCTTCAGTCCGCGGCGGCAGGCCAGCGTCAGATCCCCGCTGCCCTGGTATAGCGACCAGCAGACGGCGGCCGAGAAGGCGTCGCCGGCGCCGGTGACGTCGACCACGTCCACCTCGTGCGCGGCCAGCCATACCAGCTCGCCGTCGCGGGTGTGGAACACGCCCTGGCCGCCGCAGGTGACGATGACGTCGCGCGCGCCGCGCGCCTGCACCGCGCGGCAGGCCAGGCGCACGTCGGCCTCGGTCGGCAGCGCGCGGTCGGCCAGCGTTTCCAATTCGCCGCGATTGAGTATCAACAGGCGCAGGCCGGCCAGGTCGGCCGGCAGGCGCGCCATTTTCGGTTGCGACACCGCCACCAGCACCAGCGGCACGTGGTCGGCGCGGGCGCCCTCCAGCAGCAGGCTGACGCTGTCGGCCGGCAGGTTCAGGTCCGCCACCGTCATCGACGCGGCGGCGCGCTGCGGCAGCCGGTTGGACAGGAACTCCGGCGTCATGCGGTCGTACAGCGCCATGTCGGCCAGCGCCACCACCAGTTCGCCGCGCTCGTCGAGGATGGCGGTGTAGGTGCCGGTGGCGGTGTCGGTCAGCGTCAGCGAGCCGCGCATGTCGATGCCGGCGCTTTCCGCGTGGTCGCGCAGGGTGCGGCCGGCGCCGTCGTCGCCCAGGGCGGTCAGCAGCGCGGTCGGCAGATTCAGGCGCGCCAGATTCTCGGCGATATTGCGGGCCACGCCGCCGTAGACTTCCTCGGCGGTGGCGGGATTGGACGTCCCCAGCCGCATCGTGGCGATGGAGCGCAGCTTGCGGTCCAGGTTGGCCGCGCCGACGCACAGCACCGGGCGCTTATCGGGCAGCACGTAGGCCCGGCCCAGCAAGCGGCGCTCACGGATCAGGCTGGCGATGTGGCCGGCCACGGCCGAGCGCGACAGGCGCAGGCCGACCGCCAGATCCTGCTGGGAGATGAAGGGGTTGGCGCGGATCAGCTCGTAAAGCTGCTGTTTTTTGGAAATATCGTTCACGGGCGGTCCTAAACATTTGTCCGAAATAATAAACATTTGTCTTAAACGGGTCAATCGCCGCCGGATGGCTCAGTTCCCATGCCGTGATAATACGCCTCATTTATAGCGGTTTAGTATAAATCAGGAAGAAAAATGGTATTTGCCATACATATGGCGGATGATGCATAGTGTCAGTATCTCCAGTAAAACATCAATCGGCCAGCCTTCGGCCCGCAGCGCGTCATCTATAAAAACAGAGGATAACCATGTCTAACAATTCCCCATTCCAGGCCGCCGAAATCGTCCGCGCCCGCATTCCCGCCGGCTTCAAGCCGCGCGTCGCCATGATCCTCGGTTCCGGCCTGGGCGTGCTGGCGGAGCAAATGACCGACGCCGTCACCATCAGCTTCAACGAATTGCCCGGCTTCCCGATCAGCACCGTGCACGGTCACGCCGGCGAACTGGTGATCGGCACGCTGGCCGGCGTGGCGGTGGTGTGTATGAAGGGTCGCGGCCACGTCTACGAGGGCTATGGCCTGGGCGTGATGACCAGCGCCGTGCGCACCATGAAGCTGCTGGGCTGCGAGATGCTGTTCGTGACCAATGCCGCCGGTTCGCTGCGCACCGAAGTCGATGCCGGCGCCCTGGTCGCGCTGACCGACCATATCAACTTCATGCCCGGCACGCCGATGATGGGCCCCAACGACGAGCGTTTCGGTCCGCGCTTCTTCAGCATGGCCAACGCCTACGACGCCGACCTGCGCGAACTGCTGAAGGCTTCCGCCGCGGAGAAGAATGTCACGCTGCACGAAGGCGTGTACATCGCCTACGCCGGCCCGAACTTCGAAACCCCGGCCGAAATCCGCGCCTTCAAAACGCTGGGCGCCGACGTCGTCGGCATGTCGGTGGTGCCGGAGGTGGTCTCGGCGCGTCACTGCGGCCTGAAGGTGGTCGGCGTCTCCGCCATCACCAATCTGGCCGAGGGCTTGTCGCCGTTCCCGCTGTCGCACGAGCAGACCCTGAAGTACGCCGCCATCGCGGCGACGTCGCTGATCGAAGTTATCCTCGGCTTCCTGGCCAACGTGGCCAAAACACCGCAGGCCTAAACCCGGTAGGGCGGGGGCGTACCCCGTGCGGGGTACGACCCCAGATTTGCGGTGCGGGTTTCGCCTTTGGCAATCCGCACTTTTTGCTTTTTAGGAGCTCTCAATGAAACGCGCATTTATCCTGCTGCTGGACTCCTTCGGTCTGGGCGCCACGCCCGACGCAGCCAAATACAACGACGTCGGCGCCAACACCTTCGGCCACATTGCCGCCTGGGCCGCCAAGAGCGGCAAGCCGATGTCGCTGCCGACCATGGAAAAACTGGGCCTGGCTGCCGCCGCCCATGCCGCCAGCGGCGAGTGGGCCGAGGGCTTCGCGCGGCGCGACGGCTTCACCGCCGCCTACGGCGCCGCGCGCGAGCGCTCCACCGGAAAGGACACGCAGTCCGGCCACTGGGAAATCGCCGGCGTGCCGGTGGAATTCGACTGGGGCTACTTCCCGAAGACGGTGCCGTCGTTCCCGGCCGAGCTGACGCAAAAGCTGCAAGAGCTGACCGGCGTGCCGGGCTTCCTGGGCGACTGCCACGCCTCGGGCACGGAAATCATCAATAAGCATGGCGATGAACACGTCGCCACCGGCAAGCCGATCATCTACACCTCGGCCGACTCGGTGCTGCAGATCGCCGCGCACGAGGAGTCGTTCGGCCTTGAGCGCCTGTACGAAGTGTGCGAGGTCGCCTTCAAGCTGGTCGAGCCGTACAACATCGGCCGCGTGATCGCGCGCCCGTTCATCGGCGCCAACGGCAACTACACCCGCACCACCAACCGTCACGATTACGCCGTCGCGCCACCGGCGCCGACCTTGCTCGACCACGTGAAGAACGATGGCGGCGAAGTCATCGCCCTCGGCAAGATCAGCGACATCTTCGCGACCCAGGGTGTGTCGCGCGTGGTCAAGGGCAAGGACAACATGGCGTTGTTCGACGCGCTGATGAAGGTGGAGCGGGAAGCCGGCGACAAGTCGCTGACGTTCGTGAACTTCGTCGACTTCGACCAGGCCTTCGGCCACCGCCGCGACGTCACCGGCTACTCGAACGCGCTGCACGAGATGGACGCGCGCCTGCCCGAGTTCATCGCCCAGTTGAAAGAGGGCGACCTGGTGGTGATCACCGCCGACCATGGCTGCGATCCGACCTGGCCGGGCTCCGACCACACCCGCGAGCACATTCCGATGATCTTCTTCGGTCCGGGCGTGAAGGCGCAACAGCTGCCTATCTCCGAAACCTTCTCCGACATCGGCCAGACGCTGGCCCACCACCTCGGCGTGAAACCACTTTCCCACGGAAGCAATTTGTTATGAGCGTGATTATAGATTTCAAACGCAACGAAGCGGTCCCGCTGGACCTGGGCTGGATCAACCATATCCACGTCAACAAGAGCGCGGCCGACCGCCGCGCCGCCAGCCTGGCCAATCGTCGCACCGTCAAGAAGGAATACCAGGCCGCGTGGCTGGTCAAGGCCATCGGCCTGATCGACCTGACCACCTTGTCCGGCGACGACACCCCGGGCCGCGTCGAGCGCCTGTGCATGAAGGCGATGCGCCCGTTGCGCTCCGATCTGGTCGAGGCACTGGGCCTGCAGGGTGAGAAGCTGACCACCGGCGCCGTCTGCGTCTACCACGAGATGATCAAGCCGGCGGTGCAGGCGCTGCAAGGCCGTCTGCCTATCGCCGCCGTGTCGACCGGCTTTCCGGCCGGCCTGACCAGCATGGAAACCAAGGTGCGCGAGATCGAATTGTCGGTCGCCGCCGGCGCCAGCGAGATCGATATCGTCATCACTCGCCAGCACGTGTTGACGGGTAATTGGCAGGCGCTGTACGACGAGATGGTGGCTTACCGCCAGGCTTGCGGCGAAGCGCACGTGAAGGCGATCCTGGCCACCGGTGAGCTGGTCACGCTGGAAAACGTGGCGAAAGCGTCGTGGGTGTGCATGATGGCCGGCGCGGACTTCATCAAGACCTCGACCGGCAAGGAGCCGGTCAACGCGACGATTCCGGTGTCGCTGACGATGGTGCGCGCGATCCGCGACTACCACGAGCAGACCGGTTTCAAGATCGGCTACAAGCCGGCGGGGGGCGTGGGCACGGCCAAGGCCGCGCTGCAATATCTGACGCTGATGAAGGAGGAACTGGGCAACGAGTGGCTCGAGCCGCACCTGTTCCGCATCGGCGCATCGAGCCTGCTGACCGACATCGAGCGTCAGCTTGAGCACTACGTGACCGGGAACTACTCGGCCGCCCACCGCCACGCACAACCCTAATACGGACACGGATCACGTCATGCCATCAATCAAAGAGATACTGAATACCATGGAATACGGCCCAGCACCCGAAAGCCAAAAAGAAGCGCAAGCGTGGCTGGAGCAGCATGGCCGCGCCTTCGGTCTGTTCATCGACAATGCCTGGAGCGAGCCGGGCGAACTGTTCGCATCGACCAATCCGGCCGACGCGGGCAAGCTGGCCGACCTGACGCAGGCCACCGGCGCCGACGTCGATCGCGCCGTTGAAGCGGCGCGCCGCGCGCAGCCGGGCTGGCAGGCGC
>JBDSKP010000662.1:0-8349 GCA_039916925.1 Duganella sp. | reverse complement strand
GTCGAGGCGCTGCTGATCGAGCCCCGGCTGTTCGAACGGCTTGCGCCTACGGCGATGCGGCAATACCAGCTCGGCCGCGCCGCGTATGTCCTGCGGGTTGACCCGCGCCCGGCCTTCCAGCGCGGCGATCGCGCGCGCGGTCTTGTGCATGACGATGTCGGCGCGCAGGCTGGCCACCTCGAACTCGCAGCACAGATGGCTGATCAGGTCCAGCATGGCGTCATCCAGCAGAACCGCCGGCAGCAGGCGCTGCGCGGTCGCCAGTTGATTCCGCAACGCGTCCTGTTCCCCGCGCCACCGCATGACGTAGCCGGCAGGATCGGTCTCGAAGGCGATACGACGGCGCACCACTTCCGAGCGTTCGGTCTTCTCGCGTGGCGCCGTCACCTCGACCATCAAGCCGAAACGGTCCAGCAATTGCGGACGCAGATCGCCCTCTTCCAGGTTCATCGTCCCCACCAGCGTGAATCGCGCCGGATGGCGGATCGACAGCCCGTCGCGCTGCACGCTATTGACGCCCATGGCCGCCACGTCTAGCAGCACGTCGACCAGATGGTCGGCCAGTAGATTGACTTCGTCGATATACAGCAGGCCGCGATGCGCCGACGCCAGCAAGCCGGGTTGAAACGCCCGTTGACCGCCCTGCAGCGCGCGCGATATATCCAGGCTGCCGAGCACCCGGTCCTCGGTCGCGCCCAACGGCAGCGTGACGAACGGCACTGCGGACGGTTCAGCCGTCCGCTCGCCGCAGACGTCGCAATGTTCGCACGGCGCACCGGGAGCGCAGTTGAACGCGCAGCCGGGCACACGCTCGATCGCCGGCAGAACGTCGGCCAGCGCGCGCGCCGCCGTGCTTTTCGCGGTGCCTTTGTCGCCGCGTATCAAAACGCCGCCAATGCTTGGATCGACCGCGCACAGCATCAAAGCCTTGCGCAACGTCGACTGGCCGACGATCGCGGTGAAAGGAAAATTCGTATTGCTCATCTTAGCCTTGGCGCGGTGTCTCGCCGCGCTCCTCAAGTAGTTCTTCGCTGCGCAGATACAGTTCGCGCAATCGCTCCAGCGTCTCCGGGCTGGGCTCGGCCCACATGCCCCGGGCGGCTGCTTCCAGCAACCGTTCCGCGATGGCGTTTTGCGCCCACGGATTTGCGTCCTGCAGGAATTGCCGCATCGCCGGATCGAACGCGTAGCATTGCGCCACGTCCTCGTACATCCAGTCGTCCATGACCTTCGCTGTGGCGTCGTAGCCGAACAGGTAGTCCACCGTCGCGGTCAGTTCCAGGCCACCCTTGTAGCCGTGCCGCTGTATGCTCCCCAGCCACTTGGGATTGACCACGCGCGAACGGAACACGCGCAAGGTCTCCTCCTTCAGGTCGCGCACCTGGGCGCGCGAGGGATCGTGGCTGTCGCCGAAATAGTGGCGCGGCTGCTGGCCGCTCAACGCGCGTATGGTGGCGATCATCCCGCCGTGGAATTGCAGGTAATCGTCGCTGTCGAAAATATCGTGTTCGCGGTTATCCTGGTTGTGCAGCGCGATCTGCACGCCGCTCAGGCGCATGCGGAAGGCGTCGCGCTGGTCCGCGCCCTGCATGCCGCGCGCATAGGCGTAGCCGCCCCAATTGACGTAGGCCTCGGCGAAATCGGCGTCGGACTCCCAGTTACGGTGCTGGATCAGCGGCAGCACGCCGGCGCCATAGGCGCCCGGCTTGGCGCCGAAGATGCGATAGCCCGCTCGGCGTTGAGCCTCGTCCTGCTCAATTCCCTGCCCCAGCCAATCGGCCAGTTCGGCGAGATAGTGCTTGCGCACGAAATTATGCGTGAGCGGCTCGTCCAGGCGAATGACCTGGTTGACGGCGTCGTCGATCAGATCGATCAATTGCGGGAAGGCGTCGCGGAAGAAGCCGCTGATGCGTGTCGTTACGTCGATACGCGGGCGTTTCAGTTCATCCAGCGGGATGATTTCGACACCGCAGACCTGGCGGCTTTCCGCCCGCCAGACCGGCCGCACGCCGAGCAGCGCCAGGATCTGCGCCACGTCGTCGCCATGGGTGCGCATCGCGCTGGTACCCCAGATGCTGATGGCGACACTCTCGGGATAATCGCCGCTCTCGCGTTGATATCGTTCCAGCACCTCGCGCGCGAGCTGCTGGCCGACGCGCCAGGCCGACTGCGAGGGCACGCTGCGCGGGTCGACCGAATAGAAATTGCGGCCGGTCGGCAGGATCTGCGCCATGCCGCGCGTCGGCGATCCGCTCGGGCCGGCCGGCACGTAGCGGCCGGACAGTCCGTTGAGCAGATTGTCGATTTCGTCGGTCGCGCGGGTCAGATTGGGCACCAGCTCGCGGCAGGCGAAACCGAGGATGCGGCGGATGGCGTCAAAGCGCGCGGGGCCGGTCGCGGCGGCGCTTGCCGCCGGCTGCGGGCGCGGCTCGGCCGCTTTGGCGCGCGGTTTTCCCATCTGCGACAGCACGTTGGCTTTGACGCGCAACGCCGGTTGCAGCAGCGGCGTGGCGGCGGCAGCCGCATCGAGCGCGCCGAATACGCGATCGATGACCGCGTCGATGCGGGCGGGATCATACCCCCACGCGCCCAACTCGGTGTACAAACGCCAGCAAAGGATATCCACGGCGTCGAGCGCATTCGCGCGCGAGACCACCGGACGGTCCGCCAGCCGCGCCAGCGCCGGCACGACATTGAGCCGGCGCGTTTGATGGTCCAGCAGCATGTCCATGGTCAGGCCGAACAGCCGCGCCACCTCCGACTGCAAACCCGGGACGTCGAGATTCGGCAGCCGCGTCAGCGACACCAGCATGTCCGGCATCTGCTCGTCGTCCGGGCAGCGGCCCAATATATGCAGGCCGTCGCGGATCTGGGCCGAACCCAGTTCGCACAGATAGCCGTCCAGGTCTTCGATCAGATGGGCGACATCCGAGCCGCCCATCGCCGCCAGCGCCGCTGGCAGGCCGTCGCCATGGTCATGGTCGTGGTGATGGTGCGCATGGCCGTGGCCGTGGTCGTGGTCGTGGTCGTGGTCGTGGTCGTGGTCATGATCATGGTGCAGTAGCCGCATTTGCAAATCGGCGTTCAGGTTGGTCTGCTTGACCAGTTCCCATATCTGCTGCTGCAGCAACGGCAGCTTGGCTGGGTCCAGCACTTCGACCTGATAATACTCATCGACCAGTTGCGTCAGCTGCGCCAGCGCGCCATAGGTGTCGGCGGTGGTCATCGGCGGCGTCAGATGGTCGACAACGACCGCGTGGCCGCGCCGCTTCGCCTGCGAGCCTTCGCCCGGATCGTTGATGATGAACGGATAAAACAGCGGCACATCGCCCAGCAGCGCATCCGGGAAACACTCCTCGGACAAGCCAACGCCCTTCCCCGGCAGCCACTCCATCGTCCCGTGCTTGCCCACGTGGACGATGGCGTCGGCGCGCCACTCGTCGCGCAGCCAGCGATACAGCGCGTAGTAGTGATGTGTCGGCGGCAGGTCCGGCTGGTGATAGATCGCATCCGGGTCCATGCCGTAGCCGCGCGGCGGCTGCAGCGCGACGAACACATTGCCCATCTCGATGCCGGCCAGCGACAGGTGGCCGTCATGCACATAAGCCTCGCCCGGCGCGGCGCCCCATTGCGTGGTCATCTTCTCGCGCAACGACGCCGGCAACTCCGCGAACCATTGCGCGTATCGCGCCGCCGGCACCCGGCCCGCCGCATTACGCAGCTGCTCGGCGGTCACGTAGATGTTGTCGTACGAGCAGCGCCCGATCAAATCGTGGATCAACGCCGTGCCATCGCCGCTCGGTTGGCCGGCGTCGTAGCCGGCCGCGCGCATCGCTTCCAGAATGCGGATCAGCGACGCCGGCGCATCCAGCCCGACCGCGTTGCCGATCTGCGAGGCCTTGCTGCTCGAATTGGTGAACATGAAGGCGACACGCTTTTCCGCGTTCGGCACGCGCTTCAACCGCGCGAAGCGTGCGGCGATGCCGGCGATGCGCGCCACGCGGTCCGGCAGCGGGTCGTACTCGACCGCCTCGCTCGGCAAGCCGGCCGCCCGCGCCTTGAACGACAGCGGCACCGTGATGATACGGCCATCGAATTCCGGCAGCACCACATTCATCGCCGTATCGAGCGGATTGAGGCCGCGCGCCGACTGGCTCCATTGTTCCAGCGTCATGCCGCTGGTGATGGCCTGCAGCACCGGCACGTCCAGCATCTCCAGCACGCCGACCGACCATCCGGCCGGCGTCGGGCCGCCCGGAGTGATCTCGCCCATCGCGAAGGAAGTGGTATTAATCAGAACGTCGATCCGCGCGCCCGAGGCGTCGGCGACGTGGCGCAGCGCGCTTGGCAGGCCACCCTCATCGCCGGCGCCAGCGCGCAGCGACGACGTGAACACCGGCAGCACGTTCATGCCACGCGCTTCCAGCGCGGTCAGCAAGGCGTCGACGAAGCGCGTATTCCCGCTCATCCAGTGCGCGCGGTAAAACACGATGCCCACGCTGGGGCGCCGTTCCTCGCGCAGCGCCAGCCAGTCGGCCAGGCCGGCGCCGGGTGAAAGATCGGGATGATAAATGCCATGTTCCGGCAGCGCGTGCGCGGCCTCGAAGCCGAAGCCGGTCAGTAGCAAATGGTCGGACAAATAGCGCAGCAGCTGCGCGAGATTGGTGCTGCCCCCGGCCTGGAAATACTTCAGCGTCATCTGCAGCACGTCGGCCGACACCGCCGACACGGCGGCCAGTTCGGGATCGGGCTCGCCGGTGCCGCTGACGACGATCAAATGCCTGCCCTGGCGGCGCGCATGCTCCACCAGTTCCGTAAATCCGGGGACCCCGCCAAGACGGCCGAGCACCCGCACGATGATCACCCGCGCCGAGCGCAGGTCGCGCTCCAGCAGCGCCGCCATCGACGTGTCGGCGTCCAGCGATTGCAGATTGACGCCCGCCACCGCCCCGAAGCCGGCGGGCAGCTGCGACCGCGCCTGGTGCAGCACCGTCAGGTCGTTGGACGCATGCGTGAGCAATGCGATGTGCGCCGGGCCGGCTGTCGCATTATTCATCTTTTGCTTCGTCATCTTGAGGTTCCGGTGCACAGGTATCGCCTTCACCAAGGCGATGGAATATCAGGTCGCCGACTTCGCGACCGCCGATCAGATGCTCGTTGACGATGCGTTCCGCATTGGCCTCGTTCACCCGCTGGTACCACACGCCTTCCGGATAAACCACCATCACCGGGCCCTCGTAGCGGCAAGCCACCATGCAGTGGGTGCGGGTGCGCTTGACGGCGAGTTCCGGCCGGGCGTCGATCAATTCGCCCATGCGCTCGAACACGGCCTGCGCACGCCCCTCTTGCGGGGCGCAGCGCGGGCCGACACACATGAATACGTGACGATGGTGGGTTCTCATCGATCGGCGTACCGTTTATGGAAAAACCCGCTCAACCCGCCCAGCGCCAGCCAGAACACGCCATTGGCGAGCGCCGTGGCGTAGACGAAGGAGCGTTGCAGCTGTTCGGGGGCGAGGCTGGCATGAACCAGCGGCTGCGGCGCGCCAACCAGATGCGGCACCACCAGCAGCGCGACGCCCGCCAGCTTCAGCGCCCAGTGGCGGCCGAACGCCAGCATCGCCAGCGCGGTGGCGGTCGACATCGCGGTCGCGATCCACCATCCCTGGCGGGCGGCCAGCGGCGCGGCGGCGGTGCCGGGCAGCTCCGGCGGCAAACCGATCGATGGCGCCAGGAAGAAAACAGCGTAGCCGGCCGCGCCCCACAGCAGGCCCGATCGCCAGTCGACGGGGCGGCCGCGCAGCCCGATCGCGGCGGCCAGCAGCAGGCCATAGCCGACCGCCATGCTGACGTCCGCCAGCGCGGTGTAGAAGGTGCGCTCGGCGCCATCCTCCGGCTGCCAGCCGCCATGCTCATGGGCCGCTTCATGTTTCGAGTCGTGTGCCGACACGTGCTCGGATTTGTGTTCGGCTTCGTGCGCGTGCTGCTCGCCATCGGCATGCGTATGCGCCGTCGGCGCGGCCGGCGCCGACGCTTCCAGCACCTCGGCCTGCGCGATGATGCCCGTCACCTGCAGCTGCTGCACGCCGGTCAGCAGCAAGCCGGCCAGCAGGCCGGCCGCGGCCGCGGTGCGCACCATGCGATTGAACGCGCCCGCGCCCGCGCCAGCCCCGGTGCGGCTCAATGACACGGGAAACCGGCCGAGTGGCGGCTGTCGTGGGCGGCGTTATGCAGCGCTTCCATCGACGCGAAGCCCGCGCCGAACAGCAGCACCGCGCCCAGGCCGGCCGCCATCAGCGCCGGAAGCAGCTTGTCTTTGAGTGCGACCGGACGGGCGTGGACATCGGCCTGGCCGGCGTGGATAGGGGTGGCGGACATATTGGTTTCTCCGGAAAACAGCGGCGACCAAGGGGTCGGAAAGCTCGTATCGGGAGATGAACCAGGTGGGAGGCCAATGCGGCGCCAAGGGAGAACCGGAACGAAGATGCGCGGATCAAGCCTTGACAGTTCTCCACCCGCATCGCCCTCCGCGACACAAACGTGTTTACCGCTACTGGCTGGTTTCCGGGCTGGCGAGTGGGCATCCACGCGGGACACTCCTGGATTTGCGCCTTCCCATGCATACGCACAGTGGCATCGTGCAAATCCTTTACCTCGCTTACCGTTGCGGGGGCAGCGCCGGCATGGCCGTCCCTGCGGACGACGCACCGGCTTCCCATTTAAATCTGCAAACGATTATTTGCAGATACCAGAAGCTGACTACGGGCGCAGTATAGGTCTGCGTCCGCGGAATTGCAAGACGATCATGCTATCGCGCGCCGGCGCAGCGCCCGGTTCATCCATCCACCGGATGCGCGGGCGTGTCCAGCATCAACTGATAAAACGCCAGGTCCAGCCAGCGGTCGAACTTGAAGGCGGCGTGGCGAATAGTGCCGGCGTGCACGAACCCTAGCTGCTCATGCAACGCGATGCTGGCGGCGTTGGCGGCGTCGATGCCGCCCACCAGGATGTGCAGATCGGCCTGCCGCGCGGCGTCGATCACCGCCGCCAACAAGGCGCGCCCCAGCCCCTTGCCGCGCTGGTCGCCGCGCACGTAGATCGAATGCTCGACCGAGTACTTATTGGCCGGAAAGCCGCGAAACGCGCCATAGCTGGCGAAGCCCAGCAGCTCGCCGGCCGCGTCCTCCAGCCCGATGACCGGATAGCCGCCCGCGCGCTTGGTGGCGAACCAGCCCTTCATCGTTTCCATGGTGCGTGGATGGTATTCATAAAGCGCGGTCGAGTGGGCGATCGCGTCGTTGAAAATGGCGAGGATGGCTGGCGCGTGGCGCTCTTCCGTACAGCTGACGAGTTGCATCGGGTCTCCGAAATATAAGCTTTGATTGAGGCTGCTCAACATGATAGACGATAAATCTCAAGCCGCTCAACGGCCACCCCCGCACCCCTAGAAATTTCGTACAGAAAACAAAAACAAAGGAATAGACTGGCAGACGAATGCATTTTCCTTGTTGCAATATATTAAAGAAAGGGGTAAGCGCCTCATCAAGAATAAATAAAGCGAGGTAGCATTAATCATGAATTTAGCTAATGCGCCGTCCATCCGTTCCCGGCTGATTTGGCTGGTGGTGGCATGCATCGTTCCCGCGTCGCTGATGGTGGTGAAAATGATCGCCGCCGACTACGAGCTCGCGCGCGCCGCCTTCATCCGCAGCGCGATGACGACCGCCCACGCCAACGCCATGGCGATCGACAAGGAATTTGCCGTCATCGAATCGACCCTGAAGGTGCTGGCCACCTCACCCAGCCTGCTTGGCGACGACCTCAAGCCGTTCCACGAGCAGGCGCGCACCGTCTGCGCCAACCAGGACATCTTCAACATCGTGCTCGAGGATGGCACCGGGCAGCAGCTGATCAACACCTTCAGGCCGTACGGCACCCAGCTGCCCAGCGCGAGCATCGACCGCCTGTTGACGTACATGCAGAACAACGACACCACCGCCATTTCGCAAGTGTCGATGGGGCAGCTGTCCAAGCGCTACATCGTCGCGGTTGCCGTTCCGGTCACCCGGATGGCGAGCGGCTTCCACGCGCTGAGCGCGGTGGTGACGGTGGAGCGCTTCAGCACCATCCTGCTGCAGCAGCAGTATCCCGAGCACTGGATCGCCACCATCCTGGACAACAAGGGCACGGTGGTCGCGCGCACCAACGACATGCAGCGCTACGTCGGCCAGCGGGCGATCCCCGAGGTGCTGGAACGGCTGCAGGAGCAGTCCGAGGGCGTGTTCGAAACCAAAACGCTCGACGGCAAGCCGATCCTGGCGGTGTTGGCCAAGGCCGCCAATTCGCAGT
>JBDSKP010000661.1:0-3612 GCA_039916925.1 Duganella sp. | reverse complement strand
GGCTACCGCGAGCGCGGCCTGGCCGAAGCGGGCATCAAGGTCATCGCCACGGGCGACCTGACCGACGACCACGTGCTGCCGGCGATGGGCGACGCCACGCTGGGCGTGATCACCACTTTCCACTATTCGGCGGCGCACAAGTCGCCGGAGAACGCGGCGTTCCTGAAAAGCTTCGCGGCCGCCAATCCGAATGGCGGGCGGCCCAACTTCATGGCGGTGGCGGCGTATGACGGCATGGCCGCGATCTACGAGGTGGTCCGCAAGCTCAATGGCAAAATAGATGGCGACAAGGCGATGGAGGTCCTCAAGACCATCAAATTCAATAGCCCGCGCGGCCCGATCGCGATCGACCCGCAAACCCGCGACATCGTGCAGACGGTGTATGTGCGCAAGGTGGAGAAGATCGGCAATGAAGTCTACAACGTCGAATTCGATCAATTCGCCAATCAGAAGGACCCGGGCAAGTAAGCCGCGAGGAAGCCTTAGAACTTGCAATACACGCTCAATGTCGCGGTCCGTTCAGCGCCCGGGGACACCCACAGCTGGCTGTACGAACTGGCGTAATACTGTTTGTCGAACAGATTGTCGATATTGAGCGACAGGCGCAGGTCGCGGGTCGGCGACCAGGACGAGATCAGCTTCGCCGTGGTGTAAGCGGGCAGCGTGAAATTGCTCGACACCGCCACGTCGCCGAAACGCTCGCCCACATAACTGGCTGCGCCGCCGACGGTGGCCATGCCGCCGCCGACAGCGAACGCCCGGGTCAGCACGACCGTGGCGCTTTGCTTCGGCACATTCGGGAAACGGCTGCCGGTGCGTATCGTGTTGTCGCCCTTGGTGACGGTGGCGTCGGTGTACGCCCATGCCGCCGACAGGCGCAGGTTGCGGGCGATCTCGCCCGACAGATCGAATTCGACACCCTTGCTGCCCACCTCACCGGCGGAAACCGAGAAGTCGGTGTTGAGCGGATTGATGGTCAGCACGTTGACTTTGGTGATCCTGTAGACCGCCAACGTTCCGCTCAACTTGCCGTCGGCCGAATCCAGCTTGGAGCCGACTTCATAGGATTTGCTCCGCTCCGGCGCGAAAGCCTGGTTGTCGATGCTGATTCCGCTGTTCGGGCGGAAGCCCCTGGAGGCCATCGCATAGAGCGACAGCATGGAAAGCGGCTGATAGACCAGACCCGCGCGCGGGCTGGTGGCGCTGAGCGACTGCTGGTTCGACGTGGCGTTGCGGAAGTTCGTCACGGTCTGGTCGTAAGCGTCCCGGCGCACGCCCAGCAGCGCCTTCCACTGGGCGGCCAGATCGATCTGATCTTGCGCATAGGCTGCGCGGGCGCGCTGTTTTTCCCTAGTGTCGATCGACAGCGTCATCACATCGGAGCCACCGCCGTAGACGGGATGGTAGATATCGATCGCGTATGGGAACGCGGCGCTCGGGTTGCGGCGCAGCTGGATGCGGCGGTCGTCGAACTTATACGCGTCGACGCCAACGAGCACATTGTGCGTCACCGGCCCCGTATCGAACTTGCCGACCAACTCCAGACGGCCCGAGACGTCGATGGCGGAATAGTCGCGGTTGCGATGCTGGCGACGTAGCGTGCGGCCGTCCGCCTGCAGCGAGCCCGCTTCCGTCGACGAACCTTTCAATTCGCTATCCCGATAGGAGGCGCCGGATTGCAGCTTCCAGCGCTCGTCGAGTTCATGCTCGACGAAGACCTGGTGGCCCAGCGATTTCACCACCGTCGGCCCGTCCGACGGCTCGCCCAGGAAACGCGAATTGGGGATCAGCCCCAGAACGCCGCCGACCGCCAGCACGCCCCGGTCGAACGGCACGCGCTGCTCGCCGGCCTCCAGTTCATACGAGACCCGGGTGTGGTCGCCGATCAACCAGATGAACGAAGGCGACAAAAATGAACGTTCGGTTTTCACCGTGCTGCGGAAGCTGCCGCCCTTCTCGTAAGCGCCGTTCACGCGGTAGGCCAGGTTCTCGCTCATCGGGCCGGTGAGATCGAGCGCCGTGCGGTACGTGTCGAAGCTGCCGACCGAAACATCCAGCGCATACGACGGTTCGAAGCGAGGCTTCTTGGTTGTGATGTTGACGGTGCCGCCAGGCTCGCCGCGCCCGTACAGCGCCGACGCGGGGCCTTTCAGCACCTCCACGCTGGCGGTGCTGGCCGAGTCGCGCAGACCGTTGTAGCCGCGACTGGAACTGAACCCGTTGACCAGATAGTCCGAGCCGAAATTGGGATCGCCGGTGAAGCCGCGCATCGCGTAACTGTCCCACAAGCCGCCCAGATTGCTCTGGCGCGAGATGCCGCTGGTCAGATCGAGCGCGCCGGCCAGATTGGTCACGCCGGCGTCGCGCAGCAGGTCGGCCGTCAGAACACGCACGCTTTGCGGCAAATCCTTAAGCAACGTATCGGTCTTGGTCGCGCCGGTCGCCGACAGCGCCCGGTAATTCTGTCGCGCCCCGCTCACGACCACCACTTCGCCGCCGGGCGGGGAATCGCCGCGCGCCGCGTCCCCGGCATCGGCGCCGGCTGGACCGACGTCCGTCGCCAGCGCGGCCAGGGGACAGGCAGCCGCCAGGGACAGCGCCAGGGTACCGCGACGAATGGGAGACATGGGGCACTCCGGGTAAAGGTGATGAGGTATTACAAGCTACGTTCCCGTCCGGGAATCAGATTTACTCATCATAGCCGAGCGGCCACATTTTTTTTTGCATCGGTTTGTCATCCGAACCGATACGTCATACGTTAAAGCAACGTAGGACAACGCAATCGGTGCCATTTGATCAACGTCGCACTATCAGTAAATGAGATATCATGCAAGCATATCAAAACGCCAACGAAGCGGATTTCCGCTGCCAGCATACGATTAATCCCAACCTGACGCAGGCCGTGCGCTATTGGGCCAGCGAATTCGACGTGCCGCCATCGAAGCTGCTCGAAGTGGGCCGCGAAGTCGGCCGCAACCTGCTCGAAGTGCGCAAGCGCCTGTCGACGTAAGGACGTCGAAGCGAAGTGTCATTTCGGCCTTCAGGCTGCCGCGATCGCGCCGTATGTGCGTGACTGCACGGTGACGCTGCGGAATCGCTGCGACGATGGCGAACCATCGTACCAGTTAGTCACTATCATGCACGCACATCAAGTCACCAAGGCGCCGGACTTCCGCTTCCAAAGCACCATCAATCCCAACGTCACGCAGGCCGTGCGTTACTGGGCCGACCAATTCGACGTCCCGCCGGCCAAGCTGCTGGAAGTGGTGCGCGAAGTGGGCCGCAACGTCTACGAAGTGAGAAAACGCCTGTCCACGTAGGGCGGATTAGCGCAGCGTAATCGGCCATGGATGCTTATCGACGGCTCATCGATGGCCGATTTCGGCGTTCCGCTAATCTTACTGTGTCATAAATTTAATTGACTCATGCGTCTGCAGCAAGGGCAACGCTGCAGTTTGGCGGCGATTGCGCTGGCGATACACGCACGCAGCGTTGTAATGGAGTCAGTTACATGACGCTGTGTGCGCCCGGCTTCCGCGAGCGATGTAATCGTCGGGTAATCCAGGCGGTGTTGGTATCGCGGCGTTTTTTTTAACGTCTGGCTGCTGAAGA
>JBDSKP010000660.1:0-7742 GCA_039916925.1 Duganella sp. | reverse complement strand
CAGCACCGATGCCGGTTCCGCGGCGGTCAGCAGCGGCACCAGGATGGCCCAGGCGATGATCAGGCCGGCCAGCATGGCGATGCCGACGGTGATGCCCATCAGGTGGCCCGCGCCGATCAGCGCCAGCGAACCGGAGGCGCCGATGCCGGTGGCGCCGGCGCCGGTGCGGAAGTAGATCGATACCTCGCCGGCCATCAGCTTGACGGCGGAGCCGGCGGCGAACAGCGCCGAGGCCACGCTGCCGAAGATGACCGCCCGCAGCCCGGCCTTGCCCTCGGCCGCGCCGGCGCGCGAGGCCGTGCCGACCTTGAGCACCTCGGCGGCGGCGACGCCCTCCGGATACGGCAGGTTCGATTGCGACACCAGCGCGCGTCGCAGCGGCACCGTGTACATCACGCCCAACACGCCGCCGATGGCGCAGGCGCCGAAGGTCGGCCAGAACGGCACATGCGCCCACCAGCCGATCATCAGCAGCCCTGGCAGCACGAAAATCACCGACGCCAGCGTGCCGGCGGCCGAGGCGATCGTCTGCACGATATTGTTTTCCTGGATGGTTGCATTCTTGAAGGCGCTCAGTAGCGCCATCGAGATCACGGCCGCCGGGATCGACGTTGCGAACGTCAGGCCCACTTTCAGGCCAAGGTAGACCTGCGCCGCCGTGAAGACCAGCGTGATCAGGATACCCAGGATAATGCCGCGCAGGGTGATTTCCCTCGGGTTGGACGGTGCAGCTATGCTCATCTTCAGCACTCCGGTTTAAAAATAATATTGTTTATATGATCAGGGAAAAACGAATGCGACTCATGATATCCGAATCCCGTTCGGGTCAGCGGGTAAAATAGCGGATTGTCAGAACGATTTTGAAGGTCAGAGCATGTCGATACAATGGTACCCGGGGCACATGAACGCCGCCAAGAAGAAGGCGGCGGAGCAGATGGAGAACACCGATCTGGTGATCGAGGTGGTCGACGCGCGCCTGCCGGAGGCCAGCACCAATCCGATGGTCGAGGAGCTGCGCAAGTTCCGCCAGCGTCCGTGCCTGAAGATCCTCAACAAGGTCGATCTGGCCGATCCCGCCGCCACGGCGGCCTGGGTGGCGTACTACAACGCCCAGGAGGGCGTGACGGCGTTCGCGATGACGACCAAGAAGCCGGCCGACGTCGCGCGCGTGCCGGAACTGGCCAAGCAGCTGGCGCCGCACCGCGGCGTGCCGACCAAGCCGCTGCGCATCATGATCATGGGGATACCCAACGTCGGCAAGTCGACCTTGATGAACGCGCTGCTCAAGCGCAAAGTGGCCAAGGTCGGCGACGAGCCGGCGGTGACCAAACAGCAGCAGAAGCTTTATCTGGACAAGAACACCATCCTGGTCGACACGCCGGGCATGCTGTGGCCGAAGATCGCGCTGCCGAGCGACGGCTTGATGCTGGCCGCCAGCCACGCCATCGGTTCGAACGCGCTGATCGAGGAGGAGGTGGCGGTGTTCCTGGCCGACGAGATGCTGAAGTACTACCCGCAGCTGCTGGTGGCGCGCTACGGTTTCAAGGATATCGGGACGTTCGACGGCATCGCGGTGGTGGAGGGCGTGGCGGCCAAGCGCGGCTTCCGCCAGAAGGGCGGCGATCTGGATTTCGAGAAGGCCTCGCACACCTTCCTGGGCGACTACCGCAGCGGCATTTTGGGCCGCATTTCGCTGGAGACGCCGGCTTCGCGCAAGGAGCGGCTCGATGCGTACTCGGTGGAGGCGGCCGCCAAAACCGCCGAGAAGGCGGCGATCGCCGAAGCCAAGGCCGCCGAATACGCCAAAGGCAAGCGCGGTTCCTGACCCTCTTCAGCACCCAACCCGCGGATCCGGGCAGGGGTCGTACCCCGTCCGGGACTCGGCGTCCCCGTACGACCCCGCGTCCGCGTTGCGGGTTAAAGCCCCGCGCGCTCTAGCCGAAACGGAAGCTGCTCACCGCCATCGAGCCCATAAACGCGTCCTCGTGATATGGCACGGCCGCCGGCTCGTCCTCCGCCGCGCCCAGCGCCACCATCAACGGCAGCAGGTGCTCCTCGCGCGGATGCGCCATGCGCGCGGCCGGCGCCTTGTCCCACTCCATCAACGCTGCCGTGCGTTGCGCCGGCGGCAGCGCCATGGTCGCGCGCAGCCACTCGTCGAACTGATGGGAAGCGGCCGCGCCCTGCGCGTTGAACGCCCGCAGATTGTGATAACTCAGGCCGCTGCCGACGATCAGCACACCTTCCTTGCGCAACGGCGCCAGCAAACGGCCCACCTCCAGATGCGTCTTCGGATCGAGTCCGTGCTTGAGCGACAGCTGCACGATCGGCACGTCGGCGTTCGGATACACCGGGTACATGGCGCTGAAGGTGCCGTGGTCGAAGCCGCGCTGGTCGTCCAGCCGGGCCGGATGGCCGCCCGCGTCCAGCATTTGCTTGATCCGCGCCGCCAGTTCCGGCTCGCCCGGCGCGCTGTATTTGACTTCGTAGGTGTGCGGCGGGAAGCCGCCGTAGTCGTACAGCATCGGCGGCGTGGCCGACGACGACAGCATGAAGTCGGGGCCTTCCCAGTGCGCGGTCACCACCAGCACCGCCTTGGGCGTCACACCGATCTGGCGCGGGATGTCGCGCAGCGAGGCGTCCAGCTTCGCGTACAGGTGGCCCACCTGGTCCATCATGAAGGGCCACGGGCCGCCGCCGTGGGACAGGAAGTAGGTGGGTAGTGTTTGGGTGCTCATGGTATTGCTCCAATATGGTGTTGCTATCTACTATAGGGATGCATGGCCTGGCAATCAATGCTTGAAATGTAGATGGATACTATCTAAATACTGAATGATGATGGCGCTGGTGGCGGCGCTTAGATGGCGGATTACGCCGTTCCGGCTAATCCGCCCTACGTGTCTCCACGATGTTTCCTGGTCCCGGCCCGGGATGGGATGGGAATCGACCGCGTATAATGCCCGGGTTCTGGTGCCTGCGCAGATGGTTTGTGCGCGGTTAAACGGGAAACACAGGGCCGCTTCCGCTTTCAGCGAATGGCCCAAGGTGTGCTGCCCCCGCAACGGTAACGCCCGCGCAGCGCCGATCTCACGATCGGCCGCGCCGGCCAGCCCGGATATCGGCCAGACAGGGGGGAGCGCGCGCCACGCACCGGCGCTCGACTTCCGTACACTTCCGGCTTGCGGGGACGCGGGCGGATGTCTCTTTTGAAAACGATTTGCCATGAATTGCTTCGCGCTTGTTTCGCCACCGGCCCCACGCCTGCTGGTCGCCGCCGTTTCCCTTTGCTTCACCGTCGCCGCCATCGTTCCCGTAGCCGCCTCCGCGCAGGAAACCGCCGGCGCCCAGGTCGCCCAGGTGCTGGCCCCTGTCGTCATCACCGGGTCCCGCTTCGACGCCGATCCGGCGCTGGCGCCGATCGGTGCCACCGTCATCTCGGCCGAGGATATCCGCCGCGCCGGCGTCAGCGACGTCAATTCGGCGATCCGCAAGATCGGCGGCGTCTATGGCCGTCAAAGCCTGAACGGCAGCCCGGATTTCGATCTCGATCTGCGCGGCTTCGGCACCAACAGCAGCCAGAATCTGGTGATCGTTCTGGACGGCGTGCGCCTGTCGGAAAATGAATTGAGCACCGCCATCCTGTCGACCATCCCAATCGATACGGTGGACCGCATCGAAATCACGCGCGGCGGCGCCAGCGTGTTGTACGGCGACGGCGCCACCGGTGGCGTGATCAACATCGTCACCAGGAATTCCGGCAAGAACACCCGCCGTGCCAGCGTTCTCGTCGAGGGCGGCTCGTTCGGCGCAGGCGAGGCGCGCGTCTCCGGAGCGCAGGCGTGGGACGGCTTCGCGGCCGATGCGACTCTGGGCCATCAGCGCACCGACAACTACCGCGACAACAACGAATTCAAGCAAACCCAGTTCAGTGGTGGGGCGCAGTGGTTCAACGACGCCGGCCGCGTGGGCTTCCGCTACGAGGGCGCGCGCCAGGACATGCGCCTGCCAGGTTCGCTGACCGAGGCACGATTCAACGCCAACCCGCGCCAGGCCAGCACGCCCAACGACCACGGCTCGCTCGACAGCGACCGCTTCACCGTCTTCAGCCAGTATCGCTTGGCAGGCTACGATCTGGCGGCCGACCTGTCGTACCGCAAAAAGACGGTCGATTCGTCGTACTTCTACGATGGCGGTTCGTCGGTCGGCACCAGCGATAGCAAACAGATTCAGTTCTCGCCGCGCGTGCGCCGCCTGAGCGAGATCGGCGGCATGCTCAATGAAGTGGTGGCCGGCGTGGACTTGAGCAAGTGGGAGCGCACCGCCGGCACGGCCGACGCCAACCAGAAATCGAAGGCGATCTACGCGCGTGATGAGCTGCGCTTCGACACCGCGCATCAGGGCCGCGTCTCGGCCGGCGTGCGGCGCGAGATTTTCGACAAGGACTTCAGCAATCCGGCAGGCTTCGCCACCACCGGCTACGACCTTGCGCAGGGCTTGAATGCTTGGGAACTGCAAGCGAGCTACATGCCGCTGCGCGGCGTGACCGTGTTCGGCAAGGTGGGGCAGAGCTACCGGGTCGCCAACGCCGATGAAAACGCGGTCACGCGCGTGATCAATTTGGCGCTGCTGCCGCAAAAGTCACGTGATCTGGAGCTGGGCGTGAGCTACGCGGACGCGTCGCGCAAGGCGACGGCGCGGCTGTTCCGTCATAACCTGAGCAACGAAATCTTCTACGATCCGACCATCAACGGTTTCGGCGCCAACGTCAACCTCGATCCGACCAAACGCCAGGGCTTCGAACTCGATGCGGAACAGCGCATCGCGACCGATTGGACCGTCAGCGCGCACTACCAGTACGTCGACGCCAAGTTCCGCGCCGGCGTCAACGACGGCAAGCAGATGGTGCTGGTGCCCCAGAATACGCTGAGTGCTCGCCTGAGCTGGACCCCGGCCGACGGCCAATCCGCCGACATCGGCGCGCAGTGGGTCGACAGCCAGCGCGATGGCGACGACTTCAACAACAGCTGCCCGACCAAGATGCCCGGTTTTACCACCTTCGATGCGCGCTATGCCCGCAAGTTCGGCCAGTGGGAGTTCGCGTTGTCCGGCCTGAATTTGACGGATAAACGCTACTACTCGCAGGCGTTCGCCTGCCAGGGCGGCATCTACACCGCCGACGGTCGCCAGCTCAAGCTGTCGGCCCGCTACGATTTCTGATCCGCCAGGCCGCACAGGCGCGATAATTCACCTCGCGCCTGAAAAGTGGTAATCTGCCGTCGTGGCGTGGCCACCCGTTGCGGGAAGCGGCGGTATATTTTGGAACGGGTAAGAAAATGAAAGAAGTGAGCGACGAACGGAAGGCCGCCGAGGGCAAGGTGATGCATCTCTACAAGGAGTCGTCACCGGTCATCGAAACGCTGTTCGAGTGGGCGTATATCAACCATGTCGCATGGAGCCTGGTGGTGGTGTTGCTGGGCTTTGTCTTCTGGCTGGTGATCGCCTTGGCCAACGCGGAAAATCAGCGTTACGCGCTGATGACAAAGAAGTGCGAGGACCCGATGTTCAAGGGCGAAATCGACAAAAAATGCCTGCGCACGGTCGAATCGCGCGACCACTGGTGGCAGCACGTGAACTACGCGCTGACCCATACCAGTCCGGAAAAATAAATCGAACCACAAGCCCGCGACAGCGGGCTTTTTTACAAGGCGAGCGATGAAACAGGTGATGGTGGTGACCGGCAGCAGCCGGGGCATAGGCGCGGCGACGGCCTTGATGGCGAGCCGCCGTGGCTATGCCGTGTGCATCAATTACGTCGGCAACGAGCAGGCGGCCGATCGGCTGCGCGAACAAATCGCCGGCGAGGGCGGAGAAGCGATCGTGGTGCAGGGCGACATGAGCGTGGAGGCCGACGTGCTGCGCCTGTTCGCGGCGGTCGACGCGCGGCTCGGGCCCATCACCGCATTGGTCAACAACGTTGGTGTGCTGGAGCGGCAGTGCAAACTGTCGGAGATGACGGCCGAGCGCCTGCAGCGGGTCTTCACCGTCAACATCATGAGCGCCTTCCTGTGCGCCCGCGAGGCGGTCAAGCGCATGTCGACACGCGGCGGCGGGGATGGTGGCGGCATCGTCAACGTCTCCTCCGGCGCGGCCAGGCACGGGGGCGCCAACACCTACGTCGATTACGCGTCGTCCAAAGGCGCCATCGATGTGATGACGCTGGGCTTGTCGAAGGAAGTGGCTGGGGAGGGCATCCGCGTCAATTGCGTGCGCCCCGGGGTGACCGATACGGAGATCCACGCCAGCGGCGGCATGCCCGATCGCGTGGCACGCATGGCATCTAGCTTGCCGATGGGGCGCGCCGCGCAATCGGAAGAAATCGCCGAGTCCATCCTGTGGTTGTTGTCGCCGCAGTCGTCTTATGTCAGCGGCGCGATCATGGATGTCGCTGGCGCCCGCTAGTTTTTAACCCGCACGACCCCTAAGCGGCGCAGCGAGCGTATCGCTAAAGGCATGCGGGGTTGGTTTCTTTATCCGTGGATCACCACCGTGCAGGTGGTGCCGGCCACCAGCGCCAGGTCCCCGGGCTTCTGATCGATGTGGATGCGCACCGGCACCCGCTGCGCCAGCCGCACCCAGTTGAAGGTCGGGTTGACGTCGGCCAGCAGCTCGCGGCCGACGCTGGCGTCGCGGTCGGTGATGCCGTGGGCGATGCTCTCGATATGGCCGTTCAATTGCGCCGCGCCGCTCATCAGGCGGACCTGCACCGGGTCGTTCACTTTCAGCAGCGGCAGTTTGGTTTCCTCGAAATAGCCCACAACGTAGAACGAGTCGCTGCCGATGACGGCCAGCTTGGCCGCGCCGATGGCGGCGAAATCGCCGGCGTGCACATTCAGGTTGGTGACATAGCCGGGCACCGGCGCCCGCACCACGGTGCGCTCCAGATTGAGCCGCGCGAGATCGCGCGCGGCCAGCGCCGCCTGGTATTGGGCCGACGCGGTGCCGACCGCGAATTGGGCCGTCTCCAAACTTTCGACGGAAACGATGGAACTGTCCAGCGCCGCGCGGCGGCTGGCCTCCTTGCCGCGCCGGCCTTTCTCGACCTGCTGCGCCGCCAGCATCGCGTCGGCCTGCGCCAGCGCGTTCTGGTAGCGCGCCTTGTCGACGACGAACAGCACGTCGCCCTGCTTGACCATCTGGTTATCGCGCACCATCACGTCGGTCACGGTGCCGGCGACGTCGGCGCTGATGGTGACCACGTCGGCCTTGACGCGGCCGTCGCGGGTCCATGCCGACTCCATATAGTGGTCCCAGGCGGTGCGCCCGATCCACAGGGCGGCGGCCAGCAACAGCATGGTCAGGAAAAAGCGGAAGATTTTAGATGCGCTCACATTGGCTCTCAAGATAAGTGGGGTTATTTATACAAGCTGACCAGCAGGGCGCCGAAGATGCAGACGAACAGGCAAAGGCGCACCAGCGCCGGATGCCAGCTTTGGCGGTAGGCGCCGATGTGGCTCAGCACGCTGTCCAGCGCGACCTGTAGCAGCAGGCTGACGAGGAACAGCGGCAGCACGCCGGGCAGCAGTACGCCGAAGAAGTCGATTTCACGCGGCATGGCGGGGTTCTCCTGTTGATAGCTGGTCCAGCAAGGACGTGTAAATGGAATGCAGGTCGGTTAGCGCCGTTTGTAGCGGCGCGCGGCGTTCGGGCGCGGCGTCGGCCAGCGCCGCGCGCACCGCCGTGCC
>JBDSKP010000659.1:0-5289 GCA_039916925.1 Duganella sp. | reverse complement strand
CCAGGGGCGGCTACGAGCGCGACGCCGCGCTGCTGCAACAGTACGCGTCCGACATCGGCATGGGCGTCCTGATGGCCAATCACGCCGCGCCGTCCGGCGGCTACGATGTCGCCGGGGGCAGCGCCGTGTGGGCGGCCGGCGGCGCGCTGCTGGCGCGGGCCGACGGACCGGGCGAATACCTGGTCATCGCCCGCGACGACGACGGCTGGCTGGGTAAGGTCGTGCCGCTGTAGAAGTCGGAGTCAGGTCTTAATGCCGCTAAATTAAGCGGACATCGGAATCACGTAGGGCGGATTAGCGCAGCGTAATCGGCCATGCATGCGCTATCGGCGGCTCATCGATGGCCGATTACGGCGTTCCGCCTCTCAAGGCCTACCGGCAGGTAGGCCGTGCCATCGATGTGCCCCCGGGGCGGATTGGCGGGCCTCGCCCGCTAAATCCGCCCTACGCAAATCGGCTTAACGCACGTTTAGACCAGGCTGCGCAGCGCGCCGTCCAGGGTCGGATGGCGGAACGCGTAGCCTTCGCGCAGCAGCCGCTGCGGCGCCACGCGCTGCCCCTTCAACAACAGATCGGCCTGCTCGCCCAGCGCCAGCCGCATCGGCCAGCCCGGCGTCGGCAATCCGTACGGCCGCCCCAGCACCGACGCGGCCACCCGGCTGAACCCCGCCTGCCTAACGCTTTCCGGCGCCGTGAAGTTGTAGGCGCCGCCGCCGACGACGCGGCACAGGTGGGCGATGCCGCCGATCAGGTCGTCGACGTGGATCCAAGACAGCCACTGCGCGCCGCCGCCCAGCGGCCCGCCCAGCCCCAGCTTGACCGGCAACAGCATCATCGGCAGCGCGCCCTGCGTGCCCAGCACCAGCCCGAAGCGCATGCACGCCACGCGCACCCCATATGCCGCCGCCCCTTGCGCGGCCTCTTCCCATTCGCGGCACAGGTCGGACATGAACATCGGTTGCGGCCCGTCCGCCTCGGTCAGCACCGTGTCGTCGCCGCGCCGCTGGATGCCGTAATAGCCGATGGCCGACGCCGACAACAGCATCGCCGGCTTGTGCTCGGCCGCAGCTATCCAGGCGACCACCTTGCGCGTCAAGTCGATACGGCTCTTGCGCAGCGCGGCGCGCCGCTTCGCCGTCCAGCGCCAGCCCAGGATACGCGCGCCGGCAAGGTTGACGACCACGTCGATCCGCCGCGACGGCGGCAACTGGTCCATGCTCTCCACGCAGTCGACCCGGCCCTCGAACAGCCACGCCGCCTGGCGCGGCTGGCGGCTCAGCACCGTGACGCGGTGGCCATCGCGCAGCAAGGCGCGCACCAGGCGCTGGCCGATGAAGCCCGTGGCGCCGGTCACCAGGAAACCGCGCCCGCCGTCCGCGAAGCGCACGGCGGGCGCCTCGGCCTCCCGCAGCGCCAGCTTGCCGATGGCGCGCGCGGCCCAGGCGTCGCGCAGGCCGGACAAGCCCACGCCGACCCCGCACAGCGCGAGGAACACGCTCAACGCGCCCTGCGGCCGCCACACCAGCGCCGTCGGCAGCGCCAGCAAGGCCGGGGTGTTCAACGCCAGCAGCGCGATGAAGGCGCCGCCGTTCATCGCCAGCACCGTGTGCGTGACGCGCTCGGTCGCCGGCAGCAGGCGGGTACGGTCCTCGACCACGAAGTCCCACAACGTCAGTACGATTTCGACCGCGAACACCAGCAGCAGCACCGCCGCCCACGCGCCTTGAAACGACCACGCGGACAACCCGATGAACATCGCGCTGTAAATCAGCGCGCGCGTCGCGTGGATCGACAGTTCGCGTCGTGCGCTGGGCCGCCCCGGCAGCGCTTCGGTCAATTCGTGGTGATAGAGCGTGTCGAAGGCGCCGAGGCAGCCCTGGAAGGCCATCAGCTGCAACGCCAGTAAATGGGTGTTCATGCGGTCACCTCCCGGAATACGCCCGCCTGGGTGAATGTGGTGCCAAACAGCGCGTGCCGTATCTCGATGCGGATGTCGAACTGGTTGGCGTTGTTGTTGCGATGGCACAGGAAGGTCTTGCCCGGCGTGACCAGCCCCGGCAGAGGAATGCGCACGCCGAAAAGCTCCCAGAAATAGCCGTCGCTCTCGAAGTGCAGATTGCCGTCCCGGACGTCGAGCACCAGCTTCATGCCCAGCCCCGCGCCGACGTATTCAAGCACCTCGCCCTTCGGACTTTCGGCCATGTGGGAGGTGAACATGACCGGCTCGCGGGCGTGCAGGCGGTAGGTGCGCCGCTTGAAGATCCAGGCGCAATCGCGCTTCGAATAGACTTCGATATCGACCGGGAAGCCGGCGTCGTTATACGGCATCAGCGCGCCCTTGACGAAGGGCATGCTCAGATACCCGAGCACGCGCCCGAGCCGCGAACACGTCAGCTCGGACAAATGCCCCGTGTAATACAGCGGCTTGCCGGGCAGTGGATTCTTGTCGAAGCGGGCCTGGATATCCGGATGCAGCTTGCCCCACTCCCGGCCGAGGATCTTTTTAAACAGTTCGCCTTCGGACGGGATCATCATTGGCCCGCCCCCGCCTTGTCGTCGCCGCCGAGCAGGCGCGCGACCTTGCCGCCCATCTTCAGGAAGCGCTGCATGGTCGCCGGCGGCAGATGCTTGTAGTCGCCGTAGGTGGCGGTGAGCATTTCGAGGAAGTCCAGCACCTGATCCATCTTGACCTTGGTGGCCGGTTCCAGCGCCGGGTCGTGCTCCGCCTCGAGCGCGCATTCGCGCAGCACCGTCAGGGTCGGGTCGATCTCGCGCTTCTTGCGCTCCTCGACGATGACGCGGAAGATCTCCCACACGTCCTGCAGCGCGACGAAGTGGTCGCGCCGGTCGCCGGCCAGGTGGGTGATGCGCACCAGCCCCCAGCTTTGCAGCTCCTTGAGGCTGTTGCTGACGTTGGAGCGCGCCACCGCCAGCGTCTCGGCGATCTCCTCGGCCGGCAGCGGCTGGTTGGACAGGAACAACAGCGCGTGGATCTGCGCCACCGTGCGGTTGACGCCCCAGCGCGTGCCCATCTCGCCCCAGTGCAGGATGTATTTCTGGATGGTCGGCGCGAGGATCATGGATTTCTTTCATTTCTGTCGTTACAGAAATAATAGAATTCCCCGCGAGGGATGTCAAGCGGACATTGTGGAACCCGGACTCAGGCCAGCGCCCGCCGCCGGGTGGCCGGACCGGCACCGGCCGCCGCGCGGCCCTCGTCGATCTTGAAGATGCTCACCGTCTGCGCCAGTTCGCCCGCCTGGTCCTGCAGCGACTGCGTGGCGGCGGCCGCCTCCTCCACCAGCGCGGCGTTTTGCTGCGTGACCTGGTCCATCTGCGCGATCGCCTGGTTGACCTGGTCGATGCCCTCGCTCTGCTCGCGGCTGGCCACGGCGATCTCGCCGACGATCTGCGTGACCTGGTGCACGTTGCCCACCAGCGTGTTCATCGTCGTGCCGGCGCGCTCGACCAGATCGGTGCCCAGCTGGATCTTCTCCACCGATTTGTCGATCAGCAGCTTGATTTCCTTGGCGGCGGCGGCCGAGCGCTGGGCCAGGTTGCGCACCTCGCTGGCGACCACGGCGAAGCCGCGTCCCTGTTCGCCGGCGCGCGCCGCCTCGACGGCGGCGTTCAACGCCAGGATGTTGGTCTGGAAGGCGATGCCGTCGATGACGCCGGTGATGTCGACGATCTTGCGCGACGATTCGTTGATGTCGTTCATCGTCGTCACCACCTGGTGCATCACCTCGCCACCCTGGGCGGCGGTGCTCGACGCGCCCTCGACCAGCGTGCGCGCGTGCTGGGCGTTTTCCGAGTTCTGCTTGACGGTGCTGGTCAGTTCCTCGATCGAGGCGGCCGTTTCCTCGAGCGAGCTGGCCTGCGTCTCGGTGCGCGACGACAGTTCCATGTTGCCCGCCGCCAGCTCCTGCGAACCGGTGTTGATCACCTCGGCGCCGCGGCGCACGCGCGACACCGTCGACAGCAGATCCTGCTGCATGCGGCCGATCGCCACCAGCAGGCGCTTGATCTCGTTGTCGCCGCTGTCGTCGATGTGGGCGGTCAGGTCGCCGCGCGCCACCTGGTCGAGCAGCGCCACGGCGCGTTCGAGCGGGTTGAGCACGATGGACTTGAGCAGCAGGTGCACGCCGACCACCAGCGCCAACGCCCCGATCAGGCCGATCGCGACGAGCCACTTGACCAGCGTGTAGTCGCGCGCGCCGCCGTCCATCAGCGCGGTGATCTGCTCGTCGCTGAGCTTTTGGTATTTCTCCAACTGGGCCGAGAAGGCGGCGCCGGTCGGCGTCAGCTCCTTGGTGTTGATGACGGTGTAGCCATCGGTGTCGTCGCGCGCCAGCGCGGCCGAGGCGCGCTCGAGCACGCGCGACTGCGCGCGGCCCGCCTCGATCAGGCCGGCCTTCAGTTGCGCGTCCTGGCCCGGATAGGCCGGCGCCTTCTCGTACTTGTCGAGGAAGTCCAGCGTGCGCTGGTACGACTTGGCGGCGCTGGCCAGCGCGGAGTCGCGGCCGTCCTTGCCACCGCCGTCCTTGACGGTGGCGTAGGCGCGCGTCAGCGCCGAGCGGGTGCGCGTGGTGTCCTTGTAGGCGTCGTTGATGGTGATGACCTGCGAGCCGATCTGGTGCACCGTTGCGATCGCCTGGTTGGACTGCTTCAACGCATACAGGCCCAACCCCGCGCCGACCACCAACATGCCGGCAAACAGCAGCAACACCCCCAACAAACTCGCCCGCACAGTCACATTGTTCATCGCTTCCCTCGCATAAATCCGTTATCATTGCCATTTGGCAATAATGTGAATGCCGAATATACCAAGAAATTGACATTCGGGCGATGAAAAAGACGATTTACTTAGCTATCCGTGGTATTACACGCGACGCCGGGCGACGGGCGTGGTGAGGCGCCGTCCCGGGGCTAGCAGCTCGCCCTTCCAGAAGCCGAACGCGCAATGGGCCTTGAACGAGGCCATATTGCACCACATGCCGTGGTACAGAAAGAACGGCATGCTCCATTTGATGGTCTCCTCCACCTCGGGACAGGCGTCGTGAACCACCTGGCGCAGGTGGCGCAGGATCGGTTGGGCGAAATCGGCCGAGTTGGCGATGTACTCGTCGATGCGCGGGTCGAGGGTGGGCATGCGGGGCTCCGGACAGGTGGCACGTTTCATAACGATACGCCAGCCATAAGGAGACGGCGCAAGAAGTTTGACGAAAAAACGGCTAATGATAACGGCAGGCCGCGACGTAGATCATGCCGTCAGCTATCGCATAGACC
>JBDSKP010000658.1:0-5775 GCA_039916925.1 Duganella sp. | reverse complement strand
TGATGTGCAGCATAGCAGGCTTGCCCCTCTGCAAAACTCACAAAATCTCACAACAGTCCGAAGTCGCCCCAAAGCTGCCATTCATAACAATTTTTGCCGCCCAGCATTTCATTTTCTCGTTTAGCCTCCGAAATATCGAGAAAAGTCAGCAGGAGCGTGTGTAAGGTTGCCATTTTCGGCAACACTAATCGGACAATGCATTGACTGGCAGCGCTTCCTGCCGAGTAAAATTGAACCGCGTGATGATGACCCATACATCATCTTTATGGCGCGATACTGCACTTGGCGGAAAGGGATCAAATGGTGCCACGCGCTGGACGATTTCGAGCGCCGCACTATCCAAGTCGACATTACCGGAACTTTTTTCGACACGGGGTCCGCCATCTCTCAGGAACAAACTTCTGTCTTGGTAAATAGGAATATAGAGGATAAGTTCTCCGTACAGTTTCTCACCATTTTTCTTAGGAAAATTTTCTGTGCCATTATTTTCAATTCGCTTTCGCACGTTCGCGTAATACATGGCGTGAGCGACAGATTTCGTGCTGGGTGTTATGAATATCTTGATCGGGAGCTTGTTTTCGTCCTCGATCAGCTGACTGATTTCCGCAGCCGCACGGACGATGTCTGCACTGTATATTTTAGGGTCACCTGATGGAACGGTCTGCGCGACGCATGGCGCGCTCGCTGCAAGCATCAGGCCACCAATGAAGCCAACAATATTCTCCCGTCTTAGGCTCCACTTCCCCCCGTAAAAAACCATAATCCATCGCCTATGCAATTAAAAACAATAATAAAAATCAACTCATCCGCATTCTACTTATCCTCAGGATGTTTTTGACATGTTGGAAAATATGCCAAATGTCCGCTTCTGGCCGCTGGCCGACTTGACAGTCAAGCAGTTTTCTTCCTATCCCGAATGCTATTAAGCTGCTTATCGCTCCATCCCTTGCCCCCAAAATGCTGTTCAGCTAAAGCACGAATGTAGGCATAACCCCAAATTGGGGGACCATTGGTCGTGAGTCCCGTGTACACCACCTCTGACTCCCCCACATCCCAAGTTTCCTCAATTTCGCCATGCACTTTGCCTCCATTGCGCTGGATTGCTCGGATGTGCATAAATCCGCTTTGCAATACACCAGCTTTCTTTAAGTTCGAAGGCGTCGGCAATGAGGGGCCGGACCAATTTAAAAGCCCTCCGAGGAACAGAGTGCGATTCAGCTTCCCTTCTAAAGTAGTACGAGCCAAAACCAAGCCGCAGGCAAAGTGACCATTGCTCAGCTGAAAACTCCAATATTGCCCCTGCCGTAGATAGGAAGTGGAACGAGGTTCAAAAGGGAAGTTCATCACATGGAAATCTTTGCGAAAGTAAAATCGAATGTCTGTTGTCGGCCGAAAGCAGTAAGCGAGGAACATTGTATTTTTTAGTTATTCTCGTCGTATTTCATTGATCGCAGCATCCAGCACTTCGTCGCGCATCGAACGTATCCCATTAATCGTCGGCATGACCTCTATATCGGGGATGATCCCGATACGCTGCGTTGGGCGTTTATCCGGATAGAACACCCCGATACCGCTAATCATTGTCCTTAAGCCACCGGGCAAGGAAATTTTCGACACATTACCGTCGGCGCCAGCCGTCGTGCTCCCGACTACCTTGACTCTTGGCCCTACCCGTAAAGCCATTGCGGTGTATTCGGACTGGCTCTGAGATATCTCGTCGACCAATACCATCACTTTGCCGGCATAGCGCGATGTTTGCGGTGTGAGAGTGAGTTCAGGGCCCCATTTGAAACCGCCTGGGTTCACAGGGTCACCGACCGTGAGCCGCACAAATTTGGTCGGCTTATCGATAAAGTACTGGCCGAGGGCAAATGGAACAAAATCCGATGGATAGTTGCGGATATCGACGATCAAGCCTTTGGTCTGCGCGGCACGCTCGATATAACCAGGAATATCGGCGCGTTTTATGGATGACAGTTTGATATATGCGATGTCGTCGCCGATGAGCTGAAAAGTATCACCTGCTTTGTCGTGCGTTACGCTATTTCTTTGTCCTGTTCGCGGCAACCTGGAGAGGGTAACTACTCGCAAGCCATCGCTTTGCCGCACCTTTAATTGAGCATTCCCGCAAGAGCCAACAGTCATGCTTTGAGCGATATCCCGCAAGCGCGTCGGCTCATTTGAAGCAGCGTAATAAGGGCGCCAGGAATCGACGAGCCGGGCGACGGGGATGCCGTCGATGGATTCAATGATATCGCCGCGTCTGAGTCCTGTAGCGGCGCCGGCTTCATCATTTATGTAGCCGCTGACAGCCGCAGCCCCTTCCACGAAGCGAATCTGGACGGGCAGCTGACACTCCCCAAGCGGTGGCCGCACCTGAAGCGAACTCCATAAATTGGCGTGGGTATCATGGAGACGCGCTATGACGGCTATCATGGCCAGTTCGTAAGCTGAGTGATCTTTTGCTAGCGCTACCGGAACAATGGACTCCCGCAAGATGTTGTCCCAGTTTTCACCAATCTGATCGCGGTATGGAGCCCAATACTCGACAATATTCCAGAAACGGAATAAGGAAAGCAGTTGAAAGCCGACATCCGGAAACCTAATTTCTTTATATTCGGCTTCCTTATCGAAGACAGGATTGCCTATTTGCGGTGCCTGGGACACGTAGAATTGCTGTCCGGCCTCGCTGCGTTGTAAGTAGATCCTGTTCAATTCGTTGCGTAACGCCGTGCTTAACGCATTCGAGTCGCTCAACCAATCCAGATTCGGCAATAATTGGAAATCCGGCTTATCCAATCTGGCGCAAGGATCGCACTCCGTCACTGGCCCGAGTTTCGCAATCCATTCACGCAGAATGGCATCGGCACTTTCCCGATCGGCGGCGGCCAGGATGGCCGGCAACACTCTCAGCAGTGCGTAGTCCCATTGCTGCTGCCCCTCGGTTACTGCGGGATGGTGATACTTCAAGAATCCCCATACTTTCGCCGTGATTACGAGATTAGCGACTTGCGTCGCACTGAACTGCTGAACACTAATGCTAGAGCCTGCATCAAATTCGTGGTCTATATCAGCCTTCTGGGTGCCGGCGTGAACAGTGACCATACTCGCTGTAAAAACCAATGCGAGAAGTGCTTTGTAAATAGTGGGCACCTCGAAAAACCTCCCCAGCTCTGGCATGATGTGGGCGGACCGACTCTGACCTGATTCCTATGATCAAACACAGCCTGTTTGCCGACCAAGAACGCGAAACGAAGCTCAATGAGCTTGGTGACACGTTGCGGCTGCTGGAGCAGCATGTCGACTTCGCGGCGCTGGCCGCCTCGGTCGATCACGCCGCGCCACGCCCCGGCCGCGCGCGCGGCGGTCGTCCGCCATTTCCCACGGAACTGATGGTGCGTGTTCTACTGATCCAGCAACTGTTCAACCTGAGCGATGAGCAGATGGAGTTCCAACTGCTCGACCGCCTGAGTTTCCAGCGCTTTGTCGGCCTGCGCACCAGCAGCCAGATTCCCGACCGCACGACGATCTGGACGTTCAAGGAACGCTTGATCAAGGCCGGCGCCAGCGAGACCGTGTTTGACGCGGTCAACCTCCAATTGTCTAGGCATGGCTACATGGCGCGCGGTGGCCAGATGATCGACGCGAGCATCGTGCAAACGCCGAAACAGTCGATCAAGAAAGAGGAAAAAAACCTCGTCGCCGAGCAGGCCATGCCGGCCGATTGGTCGCCGGCCAAGCGGCGCCAGAAGGATGTCGAGGCGCGCTGGACCAAGAAGCACGGCAAATCCTATTTTGGCTACAAGCTCTCGGCCAGCGCCGACAAGCGGTACAAGCTCATTCGCAAGATCAAAATCAGCACCGCCAGCGAGCACGACACGCTGCACTTCGAGGCGGTGATCGATGCGACCAATACCAGCCGCGACATCTACGCCGACAAAGGCTACGTCGACGGCGAGCGCGAAGCACGGCTCAAGGGCGACGGTTGGCGCATGCACATTCAGCGCAAGGGCAGCAAGGATAAGCCGCTGTCCGAAGCCCAGCAGCGGCGCAACCGCCGCATCGCCTCGCCGCGCGCCCGCGTCGAGCATGTCTTCGCCGGCCTGGCGCAACTGGGCGGCAAGACGCTACGCTCGATCGGCGTGGCGCGCGCCACGTTGCACCTGAACTGGAAAGCGGCGACCTACAATTTGCGCCGCTTTGTCTATTTGAAGGAGGCCGGGGTCGTGGCGTTCTGACGCCCGGGGTCCGTCCGGACTGCCGAAAACGGCAGATCCGGACTACAAAACAACCACCAAATCACCATGATTGGCGGCGTCGCTGCTCTTCGGGGCGCTAAATGCTCAGCGCGTGGCCGAAATCATCAGTAATTCGAGGTTCCCAACAGCAGATCGGTCCCGTCGACTTGTCCCGCCTCATGCCACATCCGACGCGCCTGATCTGCGAACTCATACGCCTGTAGCGTTGCGTATTCGGAAACCAGACCGGGTCGCATACGTCGCAAATTGACAAGCATCTGATCTACTGCCATTGCACTTTTTAGCGCTGCGATCTGGTCGTCACTCATCCTCAAAGGACATTTGGCCAAGGTCGAAGACCCGGGGCGAGGCAGAGGCTGCACCCGTCCGTCGCGCCCGTGAACTTTCCACCTGCTGAGAGGAGAAATCAGTGCGGCCCATTGCTCCGCAGTCATGACTGCGGCCAGCGCCGGAAGCACAACACCATCGGCGAAACGCAAGGTCAGTTCTTTTCCTTGATCAGTGCACACATGAATAAACTGCCGTAAGTGCGAAAGCAAATCCTCCAGCGAAAGTTCCGTCTCGATGAAGGACACGCATAGCTTCTGCGCCGCATTCATCAATTTCATCATTTCAGGAACATGGCCAGATCCGATCGCACGGGCGATATCGATGACGACGGGACTGACGTGCGCCGCGCCGTTCCTGTAGACGGCAGCAATCCAGATTTGGCGCTTCTTCGGCTTGATCCACGGTTTCTTCGCGCGAATGTCGATCAGCGCGGTGTCTATCAATAGGTATGAGTTCATTGGGTTCACTTGGACAATGCAAATGGGCTATGCGCATCAGCGGCGATCAGCAGACACGGGACACAAATCTTGTGCGGCACAATTTCGTCGGGAAATTGCATGTTGCGCGCCTGGCCTTTAAAGGTTTGATGGTCGGCGGCATACATCTCATTTTTCCCCGACGTGTACCCTTTGATCCCAGCAGCGCTGAGCTCAAGTTCGCTGCCGCCGCCGTTGATGCGCACGCCCTTCTTCGCCTTGATCGTGATCCAGTCCGTACTGCTGATAATTTCAAGCACCTTCTTAGCGAGTAGTTCCATCTGCGCGTCCTGCGCCTGAACCTTCACCGGTCCGCTGGCGGCCGTGACTTTCACGCCGCCTTCATTTGCGAACAAACTCATTCCCTTGACGGACCGCATGGACGCGGTTTCGCCGGATGCCAGGTAAGTCGCTCCGGCGCTGGTGATATCGATAGTTGTCGCTGCGCCGATTGCGATGTTTTGCGCACTCGTGGAGATCAAGCCGGCAGGTCCGGATACCGCAACGATGGGCGAGCCACTGTCCCCCATCGTCTTCAATTTATCGATCAAGTTCGCCAGTTCCTTGCCGCGCGCCTTATCACCGGCATGCTGCTCGGCGCGGTCGCTTAGTTGATTGATCAGCTTTTGTAGCTGCTCCACGATCCGGACAAGTTCTGCCCGTTCAAGGTGCTGGCCCTTGCTTGCGCTGCCCCGCTCCGCAGTAATCAG
>JBDSKP010000657.1:0-2251 GCA_039916925.1 Duganella sp. | reverse complement strand
GGCCAGGGTGGCGGTTTGGGCGGCGGCCAGTCGGCCAAGGGTCCTAACCGCGGCCCGCGCCAGCCCGATCCGTTGCAGACCACTTTCGGTTTCGGCAACGCCGGCGCGCCACGCCGCAACCAGCCTCCGCGCGGTGGCGCCATCGATCATGGCATGCCGCGTCGCCGCAAGGGTTAACGGCGGGACCCCGCAAGGCGATGACGCCGCTGAAGTGAGGGTTTAAGCCGCTTGTTTTCTGGTCCATCGACCTTATTTGTGTTATGTGCTGATTGCGGCGAGGTTCAGATAAGGTTATAATAACCAGCCTAGTAAAAGTTCTTCGCGGGTAGCTCCCCGGGAATCCTTTCATCTGGCTAGGTATTACAAGAAGATGGGCAGATGCCCATTTTTTTTTTGTTGAAGCGTTTTGTACGGCCTGTTTTTTAAAATTGGAAACAGGCCTTGATTTGGAGAATTTCTTGCAGCTGCCGGAACTAATTGAAAAGACCGTCATGGGTCTGGGCTACGAGCTGGTTGATGTCGAACGGGCCGAGCGCGGACTGCTGCGCGTGTTTATCGATTTCAGCGCAGCCGACGCCGAGGAAAAGGGCCCGATCACCGTGGAGGATTGCGCCACGGTCAGCCACCAGCTGTCGCACGTGCTGACGGTCGAGAACGTCAATTACGAACGCCTCGAAATCTCGTCGCCGGGTCTGGATCGTCCGGTGCGCAAGCTGGAAGACTTCGCGCGTTTTGCCGGTTGCGAAGCAATCGTCAAACTGCGCACCGCAATGCCGGGTACGAACAACCGGAAATCGTTCCAGGGCGTTCTGCAAGAACCCCGGGGCGATAATTTGTCGTTGGAATTTGATAGCAATGATGGTCCGGCGCTGTTGGAGTTTACGCTCGCCGACGTGGATAAGGCACGCTTGGTGCCGCAGGTGGATTTTAAGGGACGCAAAGCATGAGTCGCGAAGTTTTGTTATTGGTGGACGCGCTGGCGCGTGAAAAAAACGTCGATAAGGATGTCGTTTTCGGCGCGCTGGAATTCGCGTTGGCGCAAGCCACGAAGAAACGCTATGAAGGTGAAGTCGATATCCGCGTTTCGATCGACCGCGAGTCGGGTGAGTTCGAATCCTTCCGCCGCTGGCACGTCGTGCCCGATGAAGCGGGCCTGCAACTGCCGGACCAGGAAATCCTGCACTTCGAAGCCAAGGAACAGATTCCCGACATCGAGGTGGACGACCACATCGAAGAACCGATCGAGTCCGTCGAATTCGGCCGCCGCTTCGCCCAGGACACCAAACAGGTGGTCCTGCAGCGCGTGCGTGACGCCGAGCGCGAACAGATCCTGGTTGACTTCCTCGAGCGCGGCGACGCCCTCGTGACCGGCACCATCAAGCGCATGGAGCGCGGCGACGCGATCGTCGAGTCGGGCAAGATCGAAGCGCGCCTGCCACGCGACCAGATGATCCCGAAAGAGAATCTGCGCATCGGCGACCGCGTGCGCGCCTTCATCCTGCGCATCGACCGCAACATGCGCGGCCCGCAGGTGATCCTGTCGCGCACGGCGCCGGACTTCATCATGAAGTTGTTCGAGCTGGAAGTGCCGGAAATCGAGCAAGGCATGCTGGAAATTAAATCGGCCGCCCGCGACGCCGGCGTGCGCGCCAAGATCGCCGTCTACACGGCCGACAAGCGCATCGACCCGATCGGCACCTGCGTCGGCATGCGCGGTTCGCGCGTGCAGGCCGTCACCGGCGAGTTGGGTGGCGAGCGCGTCGACATCGTGTTGTGGTCGGAAGATCCGGCCCAGTTCGTCATCGGCGCCCTGGCCCCGGCCAACGTGTCGTCGATCATGGTCGATGAAGAGAAGCACGCGATGGACGTGGTCGTCGACGAAGAGAATCTGGCGATCGCGATCGGCCGTTCCGGCCAGAACGTGCGCCTCGCTTCCGACCTGACCGGCTGGAAGATCAACATCATGACGGCCGAGGAATCGGCCGACAAGGCAGCCCAGGAAACCGCGGCGGTGCGCGCACTGTTCATGGAAAAACTGGACGTCGACCAGGAAGTCGCCGACATCCTGGTGGAAGAGGGCTTTGCCAGCCTGGAAGAAATCGCATACGTGCCGATCTCCGAAATGCTGGAAATCGAATCGTTTGACGAAGATACCGTCAACGAACTGCGCACCCGCGCCCGTGACGCCCTGGTCACCGAAGCGATCGCTTCGGAAGAAGGCCTGGAAGGCATGGACGAGGCGCTGGTCGGT
>JBDSKP010000656.1:0-2114 GCA_039916925.1 Duganella sp. | reverse complement strand
AGTGTTTTTGGAGTGTTTTTGGAGTTTTTTTGCGTTTGCTGAATGTCGCCGGGCTTACTGGCCGGCTGGAGATGGCGGCGGGGACGCCAGCGGTACCGGCGGCGCGGCTTGGCCCTTGCCGACGATTTGGATGAAAATCTCGTTTTGTTTGATCATGCTGAGCTCGTAGCGCGCGCGCTCCTCGACGGCGCCGGTGCCGTCCTTGAGGTCGCGCACTTCGGAGTCGAGCTTGGCGTTGCGGGCCAGTAGTTCGGCGTTCTTCTTGTGCGCCGCGCCGACCTGGGCCTCGAAGTCGGCCACGCGCAGCCAGCCGCCCTTCCCCAGCCAGAGCGGGTACTGTATCAGCAGCAGCAACGCTGCCAGGGCGAGGGTGATCAGGCGCATGGTCGACGGGGCTCGAGGCGCGGCGGCGGGTGGATTGCCCCGCCGGCCGCGCCGGACACCATTACTTCAGATTATAGAACGCGGCGCGGCCGGGGTAGGAGGCGATGTCGCCCAGGTCTTCCTCGATGCGCAGCAGCTGGTTGTATTTCGCCATGCGGTCCGAACGCGACATCGAGCCGGTCTTGATCTGCAGCGCGTTCAGGCCGACGGCGATGTCGGCGATGGTCGAGTCCTCGGTCTCGCCCGAACGGTGCGAGATGACGGCCGTGTAGCCGGCGCGCTTGGCCATTTCGATGGCGGCGAAGGTCTCGGTCAAGGTGCCGATCTGGTTGATCTTGATCAGGATCGAGTTGGCGATGCCCTTCGAGATGCCTTCCTTGAGGATCTTGGTGTTGGTGACGTACAGGTCGTCGCCCACCAGCTGGATTTTCTTGCCCAGTTCCTTGGTCAGGATGGCCCAGCCGTCCCAGTCGCCTTCGTGCATCGCGTCCTCGATCGAGATGATCGGGTATTTGTCGCACCAGGTCGCCAGCAGGTTGGTGAACTCGGTGGCGGTCAGCGACAGGCCCTCGCCTTCCAGTTCGTACTTGCCGTTCTTGTAGAACTCGGAGGCGGCGCAGTCGAGGCCGATGGCGATCTGCGCGCCCGGCTCGTAGCCGGCTTCCTCGATGGCCTGGATGATCAGCTTGATCGCTTCCTCATGGTTGGCCAGCGACGGGGCGAAGCCGCCCTCGTCGCCGACGGCCGTGCTCAGGCCCTTCTTGTGCAGGATCTTTTTGAGGGTGTGGAACACCTCGGCGCCGTAGCGCACGGCTTCCTTGAACGATGGCGCGCCGAGCGGGATGATCATGAATTCCTGGATGTCCAGGTTGTTGTCGGCGTGGGCGCCGCCGTTGATGACGTTCATCATCGGCACCGGCAGTTGCATCGCGCCCGAGCCGCCGAAGTAGCGGTACAACGGCAGACCGGCTTCCTCGGCGGCGGCCTTGGCCACGGCCATCGATACGGCCAGCATGGCGTTGGCGCCCAGGCGGCCCTTGTTTTCGGTGCCGTCCAGATCGATCAGGGTGCGGTCCAGGAAGGCTTGCTCATTGGCGTCCAGGCCCATGATCGCTTCCGAGATTTCGGTGTTGATATTTTCGCAGGCTTGCAGCACGCCCTTGCCGAAGTAGCGCTTCGGATCGCCGTCGCGCAGCTCGATCGCTTCGCGCGAGCCGGTCGAGGCGCCCGACGGCACGGCGGCGCGGCCCATGACGCCCGATTCGAGCAGGACGTCGCATTCGACGGTCGGATTGCCGCGCGAATCGATAATTTCACGGCCGATAATATCAACAATAGCACTCATGTCATTCTCCAAGGTTAGACGAAAACGTGTTTGCCCATCGAGTGTTGCATGATGGACAATTTAAGGATAACGGGAATATAACCCGGCACGGCGGTGTTTGCCAACGCGCGCCGGGTTGTTTGCCTGCGATTGCTTTAGATGAAGCTGCTTAGTTGAAACTGTTCTCGAGGAAGCCGGCCTTCTTGGTGATGCGGTCCAGCTCGATCAGGGTCGACAACAGTTCCTTCATGCGGCCCAGCGGCACGGCGTTGGGGCCGTCCGACAAGGCCTCGGCCGGGTTCGGGTGGGTTTCCATGAACAGGCCGGCCACGCCGACGGCCACGGCCGCGCGCGACAACACCGGCACCATCTCGCGCATGCCGCCCGACGAGGTGCCGTTACCACC
>JBDSKP010000655.1:0-3287 GCA_039916925.1 Duganella sp. | reverse complement strand
GCATGGTCATCGGCCACCAGAAGGGCCGCGACACCAAAGAGCGCGCGATGCGCAACTTCGGCATGCCCAAGCCGGAAGGCTACCGCAAGGCCATGCGCCTGATGAAGCTGGCTGAAAAATTCGGCATCCCGATCTTCACCTTCGTCGACACCCCGGGCGCCTTCCCCGGCATCGACGCTGAAGAGCGCGGCCAGTCGGAAGCGATCGGCCACAACCTGTACGTGATGGCGGAACTGAAAGTGCCGCTGATCGCCACCATCATCGGCGAAGGCGGCTCCGGCGGCGCGCTGGCGATCGCCGTCGGCGACGCCGTGCTGATGCTGCAATACTCGACCTACTCGGTGATCTCGCCGGAAGGCTGCGCCTCGATCCTGTGGAAGACGTCCGAGCGCGCCGCCGACGCCGCCGAAGCGCTGGGCCTGACCGCGCACCGTCTGAAGGCCATGGGCCTGATCGACAAGATCGTCACCGAACCGCTGGGCGGCGCCCACCGCGATCCGAAGCAGATGGCGACCTTGCTCAAGCGCGCGCTGGCCGACTCGCTGCGCCAGTTCCACGGCATGAAAACCAAGGACCTGCTGGAAGCGCGTCACGAAAAGCTGATGAGCTACGGCAAGTTCAAAGAAACCACGCCGCAGGAATAAAAGCGCGCGGCACCGCCGAAACCCGCACACCGCCGGCCGGGGGCAGATCCCGCCGGGATCTGCGGGGCGGCAATGCCGCCCCTCTCCGGGACCTCGGGGTCCGACACCATCGTCTTAGGGTTAAGGCGCGAAATAATCAACCACCGGGAGCGCTGCTCCCGGTTTTGCATTTTGGAGCAGCACTTGAAGAAGCAGCAAATCCCGACCCTGTCCTCGATTTTCGAACAAGCCGCCGACGCCGCGCTGGCGCGCGTCGGCGCAACGCGGGCGGAGGGCGGGGGCGGCCGCATCGCCATCGCCCTCAGCGGCGGCCTGGACTCGTCCGCGCTGCTGCACCTGGCGCACGCGTGCACGCAGGCGCGCGGCGCGGCCTTGTACGCCTTCCACGTCCACCACGGCCTCAGCGCCAACGCCGACGCCTGGCTGGCCCATTGCGAACAAGCCTGCGCCGCGCTCGGCGTGACGTTCGAGGCGCGCCGCGTCGAGCTGGTGCGCAAGGAAAAGACCGGCACCGAGGAGGCGGCCCGCAAGTCGCGCTACGCCGCGCTGGGCGCGCTGTGCCGTGAACACGGCGTCAACCTGCTGTTCACCGCCCACCACCAGGACGACCAGGCCGAAACCGTGCTGCTGCAATTGCTGCGCGGCTCGGGCCCGGCCGGCCTGTCCGGCATGGACGCCGCCAACGCCGCGCCGGAGCTGCTGGCCAATCCGGATGTGGTCATGGTCCGTCCGTTGCTGCCGGCGTCGCGCAAGCAACTGGCCGCCTACGTTGCCGAGCACGACATTGCTTACATCAACGACGAATCGAACGACGACCCGCGCTTCGCCCGCAACGCGCTGCGCCACAAGGTCATGCCGGCGCTGGCCGAAGCCTTCCCCGGCTTCCAGGAGCGCTTCGCCCGCAGCGCACGGCACGCGCAATCGGCGCAGCGGCTGCTGACCGAGCTGGCGCAACAGGATCTGGCGATGTGCCTGGACGGCGACTGCCTCGACATCGGCAAGCTGCGCACGCTCAGCATCGACCGCGGCTACAACCTGCTGCGTTACTGGTTCGGCACGCGCAACCTGCGCATGCCGAGCGCGGCCTGGCTGTCCGAAATGCTGACCCAATTGCTGGAAGCGCGCGACGGCGCCCAACTGCTCGTAACCCACCCCGATTGCCACGTCAGGCGCCACCGCGACCGCCTGCACCTGACGCCCAAGCTGGCCGACCTGGAAGGCACCCGGGAGGACGAGTTCGATCAAACGCCGGGCACCTCTTTTGTGTGGAATGGCGAGGGCGAGCTGGCATTCCCGGCCTATGGCGGCGCGCTGCATTTCGACGCCGCCGATGCCGGCGCCGGTCTGGACCCGGCATGGCTGCGCGGGCGACAACTGGTCATCGAGTTCCGCAAGGGCGGCGAGCGCCTCAAACCGGCGCACAACCGCCCCACGCGCGGCCTCAAGTACCATTATCAGGCGCTGGGCATTCCGGCGTGGGAGCGCGGCCGCCTGCCGCTGGTGCGCGCGGACAAGCAGATGCTGTTCGCCGCCGGCATCGGCATGGATTGCAACCTGCTGGGCGAGGGGGCGGGGCGGATCACCCTGCGTTGGCAAGCGTCATAAAAATTTCCTTGCATTTGCCGAATTTTGTATGTGCATATGCTTATAAGGTATGACTTTATGAGCTTTTTGACTTGTTATTTTGCACTGCGGCATGTAGAGTTAAGGGTTCCATTTACCTTTATTTGAGCGGAAACCTCACTGTTATGGCTTTAATCGTGCACAAATACGGCGGTACGTCGATGGGTTCGACGGATCGTATCAAGAACGTCGCGCGGCGTGTCGCCAAGTGGCATGACGCCGGGCACCGCATCGTCGTCGTGCCATCGGCCATGTCCGGCGAGACCAACCGCCTGATCGGCCTGGCCAAGGAAATCATGTCCCAGCCCGACCCACGCGAGCTCGACATGATCGCCTCGACCGGCGAGCAGGTGTCGGTCGGCCTGCTGTCGATGGCGTTGCTGGCGATCGGCAAGAAAGCCGTCTCCTACGCCGGCTGGCAAGTCGCGATTAAAACCGATTCCGCCTTCACCAAGGCCCGCATCCAATCGATCGACAACGAAAAGGTCAACCGCGACCTCGATGACGGCAAGATCGTCATCATCACCGGTTTCCAGGGTGTCGACGACAACGGCAACATCTCGACCCTCGGCCGCGGCGGCTCGGACACCTCCGCGGTGGCGATCGCCGCGGCGATGAAGGCGGACGAATGCCTGATTTTCACCGACGTAGACGGCGTGTACACGACCGATCCGCGCGTGGTGTCGGAAGCGCGGCGGCTCAAGGCGATCACGTTCGAAGAAATGCTGGAACTGGCGTCGCTGGGCTCGAAAGTGCTGCAGACGCGTTCGGTGGAATTCGCCGGCAACTACCGCGTGCCGACCCGCGTGCTGTCCTCGCTGACCGACCCCCTGCTGCCCCTGCAAGAAGAAGCCAACTCGGGCACCCTGATTTCGTTTGAGGAAGATACAAATATGGAACAAGCCGTCATCTCCGGCATCGCATTCAACCGCGATGAGGCCAAAATCACCATCCTGGGCGTGCCGGACAAGCCGGGCGTGGCCTACCACATCCTCGGGCCCGTGGCCGACGCCAATGTGG
>JBDSKP010000654.1:0-2989 GCA_039916925.1 Duganella sp. | reverse complement strand
AAACTGAGGGACCGCGAAGTGCGCTCCCTGCGCGAACTGGCGGCGTTGGCGTCGGAAGAAATTCAGCGTCGCACCCCGCTCTAGGCGCCGACCACGGCGCGCCGCCTCCACCTCCGCCGGCGCGCTTCCAAGTTTTAGTATCAAGCATTCATCAGTAGTCCTCCGGCCTCGCCCAACTCTTGCGACGGCCACCAAACATCCTCACCGCCTCGAGTTCCATGTTCCGCCGGCCAGTCCGTTGGCGGGATCTGGTGAACCACCTACGTTTTCGGGAAAATATCATGAACGCATTTAAGAAATTGAAAATCGGCACCCAGCTGACCCTGGGCTTCGGCATGCTGACCGCCTTCATGCTGATACTGGCCACCGTCTCCATCCTGGGGGTATCGTCCATCAGTTCGGCCTTCCAGGAGCAAAACCGCATCAACGACGACCACCTGGCGCCGCTCTACGTGGCGCGCGAGGCGCTGGCGCAGACCGGCCTGGCCGCGCGCAACGCCTACGTCTTCACCGACGACGCCCAGGCGGCCAAGGAACTGGCGATCGTCGACGAGCAAAAGGCCATCTACCTGGCCGCCGTGGAAAAAATGAGCCCGTCCTTCGGCGGCGACGTCCAGTTCAACAAGGTCAAGACCGGCCTGATGGCGATGGCCGACGCGCTCAAACAGCCGCGCAAGCTGCGCGAAGCGAAACAGATGGAGGAATTCGGCACCTTCCTGGTCAAGGAATGCAGCCCGCTGCGCCGCCAGATCGTGGCCGACATCGCCGTACTGCTGACCCAGGCGCAGAAGGACGCGGACGCCGCCAGCGACCTGTCCGAAAGCAGCGCCGCCACCGCGCGCAACTGGACCATCTCGCTGACGGTCGCGGCCTTCATCCTGAGCCTGATCATCGCCAGCCTGATCAAACGCCTGCTGCTCAAACAACTCGGCGGCGAGCCGGCCTACGCGGCCGACATCGCCAACAAGATCGCCCAGGGCGACCTGGCGATCGACGTCGAGGTCAAGGCCGGCGACCAGGACAGCCTGCTGTTCGCCATCAAGACCATGCGCGACAGCCTGGCGTCGATCGTCGGCCAGGTGCGCCAAGGCACGGACGCGATCGCCAGCGCCTCGTCGGAGATCGCCAGCGGCAACGAGGACCTGTCGTCGCGCACCGCCACCCAAGCGTCGTCGCTGGAAAAAGTCGCCACGGCGATGGAAGAGCTGACCTCGACAGTGAAACAAAACGCCAGCAACGCGCAGCAAGCCAACACCCTGGCCCAGTCGGCCTCGGCTGTATCGGAGCAAGGCGGCGAGGTCATGCAGCAGGTGACCGAGACCATGGATTCGATCAACGCATCGTCAAAGAAGATCGTCGACATCATTTCGGTCATCGACGGCATCGCGTTCCAGACCAACATCCTGGCGTTGAACGCCGCCGTGGAAGCGGCCCGCGCCGGCGAACAGGGGCGTGGCTTCGCCGTCGTCGCCACCGAGGTGCGCAACCTGGCGCAGCGCGCGGCGGCCGCCGCCAAGGAAATCAAGGCGCTGATCGACGACTCCGTCACCAAGGTCGGCACCGGTTCGGCGCTGGTGCTGAAGGCTGGCACGACAATGCAGGCGGTGGTCGACAGCGTCAAGCGGGTGACCGAGATCATGGGTGAGATCAGCATCGCCAGCGCCGAACAGAGCCAGGGCATCGGCGAAGTGAGCAGCGCCCTCGGCGACATGGACGGCATGACGCAGCAAAACATGGCGCTGGTGGAGGAAGCCTCGGCCGCGGCGCAGGAGCTGCAGGGGCAGGCGGCGGGTCTGGCGGGTCTGGTGGGCCAGTTCAAGCTGGACGGCGACCACGGCCGGGCGGCGGCGGCACAGCCGACGACCGGGGCGCGCAAGGCCGTCGCGCGTCCCAGCCTGCGCCTGGCGCGCGCCTAATCCGGGGTCAAGTCTAACATTTCTACACGGGCTGGACGGTAGGCGCCGTCGGCGGCTCATGGCGGATTACGGCGTGCCGCCTAATCCGCCCTACGTGGATCCGCGACGGCAGCGCGTTACGGGTGAATGCGCGCGGCGGCCATCGCACGTAGGTCAATCCAGGATCACGTAGGGCGGATTAGCGCAGCGTAATCCGCCAATCGCCGCCGCCAGTAGCAGGGCATCGGCGTGGTCGGCTTATTTCAACCAGCCGCGCCGGCGGAAATACCAGAACGGCGCGATGGCGCTGGTGACCATCAGCACGATGGCGAACGGATAGCCGAGCGACCATTCCAGCTCGGGCAGCCACTTGAAGTTCATGCCGTAGATCGACGCGATCAGCGTCGGCGGCAGGAAAGCCACGCTGGCCACCGAGAAAATCTTGATGATCTTGTTCTGGTTGATGTTGATGAAGCCGACCGTGGCGTCCATCAGGAAGTTGATCTTGTCAAACAGGAAGGACGTGTGGCCGTCCAACGATTCGATGTCGCGCAGAATCTGCCGCGCCTCCTCGAACTGCTCGGCGTTGAGCAATCGTCCGCGCATCAGGAAGCTGACCGCGCGCCGCGTATCCATCATGTTGCGGCGGATGCGGCCGTTCAAGTCTTCCTCGTGGGCGATCGAATTGAGCGCGGCGGCCGCGTCCTGGTCGGTGAATTGTTCCTGCAGCACGCGGCCGCTGACCTCTTCCAGGTTCTGATAAATGCCCTCGAGCGCGTCGGCCGAATATTCGGCGTCGGTGGCGTACAGGTCCAGCAGCACGTCCATGTAATCGGCGATCGAACCCGGGCGCGAGCGCGCGCGCATGCGCACCAGCCGGAACACCGGCAGGTCGTCGGTATGCACCGAGAACAGCATCTTGCGGGCCAGGATGAAGGCGACGGTCACGACGCGCGAAGGTCCGTCGTCTTCTTCCAGCAGGAAATCGGTGCGCAGATGGAGGTCGCCGTTTTCCACTTCGTAATAGCGGGCCGAGGCTTCGATATCCTTGACTTCATCTTCGCCGGGCAGGATCACGCCGTAGATGGTCTTGA
>JBDSKP010000653.1:0-2611 GCA_039916925.1 Duganella sp. | reverse complement strand
GTACGCCAAGGTCGGCTCGAACGCGGTGCTGCTCAAGCCGGTGCCGGCGGGCGCCACGGCGGTCGGCAACCCGGCCCACATCGTGCGCAAGGACGCGGCGGCGGCGGTCGGCGCCACCGCGCACCTGTTCTCGGCCTACGGCGTCACGCCGAACGGCGACGACCCGCTGTCGAAGGCGCTGCACGGCCTGATCAACCACGCCGTCAAACAGGAGGAGCAGATCGAGCGCATCCTGGCGGTGCTGAAGGCGGCGGGCCTGCCCTGTCAGGGAGTAGCCGAATGTGATAAATTGAATTCCGACCAATTAAACAAGCTCGTCGACTAAGGATCATGGACATGGAATCACCCGAAGGCGCAGAAGTACTGGACCCGTTTGAAATCCGCGTCCTGGCGGTGCTGGCCGAAAAGGAAGCGCTCACGCCGGACAACTACCCGCTGTCGCTGAACGCGCTGGTCAACGGCTGCAATCAATTGTCGAGCCGCGACCCGGTGATGTCGATTTCGGAGGAAACGGTGGCCGACGTGTTGCAGCGGCTGATGCAGCGCAAATACGTCAACGGCATCACGCAGGCGGGCGCGCGGGTGACCAAGTACGAACACCGGATGCGCATCAAATGGTCGCTGGAGCAGGACAAGTTGGCGGTGCTGGCGATCCTGATGCTGCGCGGCCTGCAGACGGCCGGCGAGATCCGCACCCGCACGGGACGCTTGCACGACTTCAAATCGGTGGCCGATGTCGAGAACGCGCTGCAATTCCTGATCGACAAATACCCGCCGCTGGTCTCGAAGCTGGCGCTGGCGCCGGGCACCAAGGAGCCGCGCTACGGCCAGTTGCTGGGCGGGGCGGAGGCGCTGGCGCGGGAAGAAACGGCGGCCGGCCTGGGCGGCGCGGTCAGCTCGGCCTCGTCGGGAGGCCGGGTCGCCGCGCTGGAGCAGGAAGTACAGCAGCTGCGCCGCGACTTCGACGACCTCAGCGCGCAGTTCGCCGAATTCCGCAAGCAGTTCGAGTAATCAACCCGGGGTCAAGTCTAACATTGCTACACGAACTCGGCTGTCTGGCGCTTGGTAGGCGCCGTCCACAGTCCAGCCCGTGTAGAGATGTTAGACTTGACCCCGGAGTGGTGTGGTCAGCCTTCCTCGCGGCGGCGGCGCATCCAGATGGCCACCGCGATCATGGCGGCGCCGGCGGCCACGCCGATCCATACGTTGGCGTTGCCCAGCGTCGACCACGATTCGCCGAAGATCCGCTGCGCCGGCAACCGGTGTTGCACGTTCTCCGTTAAGATGCCGGCGTCGTCAAACAGCAGCCACGCCCCCGGCACCACGCTGAGCAGCAACCGGCTGACGATCTTGCTGACGAACCAGGCCGAGTTGATGCCGAGGTGCATGGCCTTGTCCGCCCACAGCAACAGCAGCGCCGTCGCCAGCGGCGTACCGACCGCCCACAGGAACACCTTCGAGCGCGCCATGCTCGACACCATCAGCAGCCAGCCCACCGTCGGCAGCGCCCACAGCACGTACAACGGCAGCAGGCCGAGCATGCGCAGCGGCGTCAGGTACAGATCCGGCGTGACGAGCAGTTCGCCGAACACGTTGGTACCGTGCGTCAGCAACAGGAAGGCGCCGATGAGCAGCACCAGCAGCGATAGCACGAAGCCGACGCCCAGCGTGATCAGCGGCGCGACGACAGCGGCGAGCAAAACTTTAGACAAGACCGTCATCGAGTCCGACACCGGTAGCGATTTCCAGAACAGCAGACTGCGGTCGCGCCGCTCGTCATGCAGCGCGCCGAGGCAGTAGAAGAACACCAACACGCCAAGCACCAGCAGCACCGGCGCGGACGAGGCCATGTAAGCCTGCGCCATCGTTTCGACCACTTGCGTGCGCACCTTGCCCTCCAGCGTGACTGACAGGATTTGCGATGGCGAACCGTCGCCGTTGATGCTGATGTTTTTGTCGAATGAGGCGGCGACCAGGGCCATCACGGCGACCAGCGCGGCGATGATCGCCGGCGCCCACACCAGCATGCCCTTGTGTTCCCACATTTCGCGCTTGATCAGCCATTTCATGGTTTTCATGCGTAGGTTCCTTTCATGGTGGCGACGAACAGATCGGCGACGCTCGGGGTGCGCAGCTCGCCGAAGGTCGCCAGTTGCTCGCGCGATACGCCATCAAACAGCATGATGGATTTGCCGAACACGGTGCGCTGTGTCATCGGCTGCAGCGCGTTGGCGGCGGCGATGAACGGCGGCTCGACCATCACCTCGGTGAAACGCTCGCCGACTTCGTCCATCGTCGCGGCCAGCGAGATCTTGCCGTCCTGGATGAACATCAGGTCGGTCAGGATGTGCTCGACCTCTTCGATCTGGTGCGTGGTGATGACGATGGTCTTGTTTTCATCGAAGTAGTCTTCCAGCAGGTTCTGGTAGAACTGCTTGCGGTACAGGATATCCAGGCCCAGGGTGGGCTCGTCGAGCACCAGCAGCTTGGCGTCGATGGCCATGACCAGCGCCAGGTGCAGCTGCACCACCATGCCCTTGGACATGGCTTTGACCTTCATATTCGGGTTCAGCTTGGTGATGGCCAGGTACTTTTCCGCCTTGCTGCGGTC
>JBDSKP010000652.1:0-5629 GCA_039916925.1 Duganella sp. | reverse complement strand
GGACGGTGTGGCCATGCGCCGTGTGGCTGACGCCCGCCTCGCGCCGCAAGCCGCGCAGCTGTTCCGCCAGCGCCTCGCGGTCGAAGCCGACTTTCGGCAGCTCCGTCATGCGGTGCGCGGCGTCGATGATCGGACGGTAGCCGGTGCAGCGGCACAGGTTACCGGACAGGCAATCGTCGATTTCCTTGCGCCGCGCCGGCTGGCCATCCTTATCCAGGTACATGCCCCACAGCGACATGACGAAACCGGGCGTACAGAAGCCGCATTGCGAGCCGTGACATTCGACCATCGCCTGCTGCACCGGATGCAGCGCGCCGTCGGCCTGCTGCAAATCCTCGACGGTGAACAGCGCCTTGCCGTCCAGCGTGGGCGCGAACTGGATGCAGGAGTTCACGGACTTCATCTCCAGCTGGCCGGCGGCGTTCAGGCTGCCGACGACGACCGTGCAGGCGCCGCAATCGCCCTCGGCGCAGCCTTCCTTGGTGCCGGTGCAGTGCAGGTCCTCGCGCAGGTGCTGCAGCACGGTGCGCGTCGGCGCGGCGTCGGTGATCTCCTGGACCGCGCCACGGAAGTAAAAACGAATCGGTTCGGACATCGTGGTCTCAATCTGCAAAAGGATGGGTCTTGCGCCAGTGTTCGGCGATATCGATGCGGCGCGTGATCCAGACCTTGTCGTGCCCTTGTACGTAGTCGAGGAAACGCGCCAGCGACGCCGCGCGCGCCGGACGGCCGGCGATGCGGCAGTGCAGGCCGATTGACAGCATCTTCGGCTGGTTCAGGCCATCAGGATCGCCCTCCGCGTACAGCACGTCAAAGGCGTCCTTCAGGTAGTCGAAAAACTGCGTGCCGGAGTTGAAGCCCTGGGCGGCGGCGAAACGCATGTCGTTGGTGTCCAGCGTGTAGGGCACGATCAGTTGCGGCGCGGCGGCGGCTTTGCCGGCGGCGTCCATGTAGTCGACCTTTTGCCAGAACGGCAAGTCGTCGCCGTAGTGGTCGGAATCGTAGCGGAAGCCGCCGTGCTCCATCACCAGCCGCCGCGTATTCGGCGAATCGCGGCCGGTGTACCAGCCTTGCGGCGCGCTGCCCGTCAGTTGGCGGATGATATCGACCGCCTCCTTCATGTGCGCGCGCTCGGTGGCTTCGTCCATGTTTTGGTAGGTGATCCAGCGCAGGCCGTGGCAGGCGATTTCGTGGCCGAGCGCCTGGAAGGCGGCCACCGCCTCCGGATGCCGCTTGAGCGCCATCGACACGCCAAACACCGTCAGCGGCAGCTTGCGCTCCTCGAACATGCGCAACAGACGCCACAAGCCGGCGCGCGAGCCGTACTCGTACAGCGATTCCATGCTCATGTGGCGGTTGCTGAACGAGGCCGCGCCGATGATCTCGGACAGGAATGTTTCCGATCCGGCATCACCGTGCAGCACGTTGTTTTCGCCGCCCTCTTCGTAGTTCAGCACGAACTGCAGGGCCACGCGGGCCTGGTTCGGCCATTGGGCGTGGGGCGGTTTCGGCCCGTAGCCGATCATGTCGCGCGGATAGTTGTCGTAAGTGGTCATGGGCGCCGGCAAGTCGATGGGGAATATATCCGTAATCATATATGCGTGGACCGACATCGGTATATGATTTGTACAATAGATACTTATGACGTACACATATAGGACAGACCATGGGCAAGCTCAGTACGCACGTTCTCGACATCACGCAGGGCAAGCCGGGGGCCGGCGTCAAGGTGGCGTTGTACGCCGTTGACGCGCAGGGACGGACGTTGATCAAGACCGACGTCACCAACGCCGACGGCCGCTGTTCGGCGCCGCTGCTGGAGGGGGAGACGATGAAAGCCGGGAAGTATGAGCTGGTTTTCAGCGCTGGCGATTATTTCGCCGCGCAGGGCGTGGAGCTGCCGGAGCCGCGCTTCATCGACGAGGTGACGATCGCGTTCGGCATGGCCGGCGCGGACCAGAATTACCATGTGCCGCTGGTGGTGTCGCCTTGGGCGTATTCGACGTATCGGGGCAGTTGAGGCATGACCGAATCCCATTGCGCCCTCGAGGCGTCCTTCCTGCAACAGGCCGTTGAGCTGCACCAGCAGGGCCGCCTGGAACCCGCGCAAGCGCTGTACCGCCAGGTGCTCGACCTCAATCCCCGCCAGTTCGACGCGCTGCACCTTCTGGGCGTGATCGCCCGCCAGCAGGGCGACGCGCCAACCGCCATCGCCCTGATCTCGCAAGCGATCGAAATCGACGACCAGCAAGCCAAAGCCCACACCAACCTCGGCGCGGCGCTGCTCGACGCCGGCCGCGCCGAAGAAGCGCTGGCCAGTCACGAACGCGCCATCGCCCTGCTGCCCCGCTACGCCATGGCCTGGAGCAATCGCGGCAACGCGCTGCGCAAGCTTGGACGCCTCGACGACGCGCTGCTCAGCTATGCGCGCGCGCTGGACATCCAGCCGAGCTACGCCGAGGCGCACTGCAACCGCGCCATCGTGCTGCAGGACCAGGCCCGCTATCTGGAGGCGTTGGGCGCGGCGGAGGACGCGCTGCACATAAAGGACCGCTACGCCGACGCCTGGTTCGCGCGCGGTAACGCGCTGCACTGTCTGCGCCTGCTGCCGAACGCGGTGGAAAGCTACGATCGCGCCATCCATCTGCGTCCGCAATGGGCCGAGGCCTACAGCGCGCAGGGTTCGAGCCTGTTCAAGCTGGGCGAGTTCGAGGCGGCGCTCGACAGCTACGACCAGGCGCTCAAACTCAAACCCGATCACGCGCTGGCGCACTACCATCGCGGCAACGCGCTGCGCTCGCTGGCGCGCAGCGCCGAGGCGATCGCCGCCTATCGCGCCGCGCTGGCGCATGGCGACAATCCGGAGACCATCGCCTTCGCGCTGGCGTCGCTCGGCGTGGGCGAGACGCCGGCCGTGCTGCCTGCCGAATACGTGCGCGCGCTGTTCGACCAGTACGCCAATCACTTCGACGAGCACCTGGTGCGGGTGCTCGACTACCAGACCCCGGCTTTTCTGGATGCGATGATACGGCGCGTGGCACCGGGGACCGATCTGGATACCGTGGACCTGGGCTGCGGCACTGGCCTGTGCGCGCCGTATCTGAAGGCGTATTCGCGTCGTCTGGACGGCGTCGACCTGTCGCAGCAGATGCTGGACAAGGCGGCGCGGCGCGGCGGCTACGATGAACTGGCCTGCACCGATCTGGTAAGTTATCTGGACGGCCATGCCGACCGTTGGGACCTGGCGGTCGCCGCCGACGTTTTCGTCTATATGGGCGACCTGGCGCCGGTGTTCGAGCGCGTGCGCCGCGCGTTGAGGCCGGACGGGCGCTTCTGCTTCTCGGTCGAAGCCGGCGAGGGGGCGGATTTCACGCTGCGCCCATCCAATCGCTATGCGCACACGCTGGCCTATCTCGAACGCCTGGCCATGGAGACCGGTTTCGAGGTGCTGGCGGCCGAGGCGCTTGCCGCGCGCCAGGAAAACGGCGCGACCATCGCCGGTCACGCCGTGATGCTGCGCAGCTTGAAATGAACCCCGCACGATTTTAGCGATACGCATGCCGTACCACTTAGGGGTCGTACCCCGAGGGGTACGACCCCGGCTGGCCGTGCGGGTTGGAGGCGCTTATTTGCTGTAATCCATGATCAACCGCGCCAACAAATACAAGCGCGGTGCGATGCTGTCGACCTCGATATATTCCTCCGGCGTATGGATGCCGCCGCCGACGATGCCCAGGCCGTCGATGGTCGGCACGCCGGCCGCCGCGATCAGGCTCGAATCGGCCGCGCCGCCGCTGCCTTCCAGCGTCAGCTTCTTGCCCAGCTCGCCGTAGATGGCCTGCGCCCGCGCCGCCATGCCGTCGGTCGCCGCGTTCCGCGGCATCGGCGGAAAGCCCCGGCGCAGCTTCGCGCTCACCTGCGTATCCGGAATCAGCTGGTTGGCGGAAATGCGCGCCATATCCTTCTCGATCCGGTCGAACTCCTCCGCCACCGCCACCCGCACATCGGCCTCGGCGTGCGCGGCGTCCGGGATAACGTTGCTGCGCTCGCCGGCCTTGATCACCGTGAAGTTGACCGTCGTCTGCTTGCCGGCGTCGCCCAGTTTGCTCAGCTGAAGCACCTGATGCGCCGCTTCCATGGCGGCGTTGCGGCCCGCCTCGGGCGCCACGCCCGCATGCGCCGCCTTGCCTTTGATGTCGAGCTCGATCCCGCCGCTGCCCTTGCGCCAGATCACCAGGCCGTCGGCCGGCCGGCCCGGCTCCAGGTTGAAGGCCACGTCGTGTTCGCGTGCCTGCTGTTTGATCAGCGCCAGCGTGCCGGCCGAGCCGGTTTCCTCATTGGTGTTGAGGATCAAGGTGACCTTGGCGTAGTCGTCGAACCTGGCCTGGCGCAGCAGCTTCATCGCGTACACGGCCATGACGATGCCGCCCTTGTCGTCCATGATGCCGGGGCCGTAGGCGCGCTTGCCGTCGACGCGGAACGGTCGCGCGGCGGCGGCGCCGTCGCCGAACACCGTGTCCATGTGCGCCACCAGCAGGATGCGGCCCTTGCCCTTGCCGGTCCAGCTGGCGACGATGTTGCTCGACTTGGCCGGCGACGCCGGCAACACTTCCACGCGCGCGCCGAGCTGCTTCAATTCCTCCTGCGCGATGGCGCCGACCTGGTCCAGTCCGGCTTCGTTGTAGGTGCCCGAATCGATGTTGACCAGCCGCGCCAGCAGCGCCAGCGCGTCCGGCTTGGCGTTCTCGGCCTGCGTCAACAACGCCTGGTTCAGCGGCGCGGCCTGCGCCGCGGCGGCGCCCAAGCCCAACATCAAGCCGAGCAAAACAAAGTTCTTACGCATGTGGGCCACCCTTATCGCTGTATGAAAACGAGCTCCATAGTACCGTGTCAACTCCGTAGAAACATAGGCAAACTTGCACCTAACTCATCCTTGCCTTAGAATTCCAGGCTGATAACGCTCTGGGCCGGCATGCGCGGTACGCCGACCAGTTTTCCAGACTCTTTACGGTGACAATTGGATACCGTGCCCTTATGGGTGCAACTTCTTGCACTCGCCTTCCTGATCTTGTGCTCGGCCTTTTTCGCCATGGCTGAAACCGCCCTGATGGCGGCCAACCGCTATCGCCTGCGCCACGAGGCCAAGCGCGGCAGCCGCGCCGCGATCACCACCTTGTGGCTGCTCGACCGCACCGACAAGCTGCTGTCGCTGATCCTGATCGCCAACACCTTGGTCAACGCCATGGCCACCGCGCTGGTGACGTCGCTGGCGATCGAATACTTCGGCCACGACGACAACGTCATCATCGTCTCCACCGGCGTGGTGGCGTTCCTGCTGATCGTCTTCGCGGAAATCTCGCCGAAGTTGATCGGCGCCACCTACCCCGAGCGCATCGCGCTGCCCACCAGCGTCGTGCTGCGGCCGCTGATGGCGCTGTTCAAGCCGGTGATCTGGTTCGTCAACCTGTTCGTCACCCAGGTGCTGCGGCTGTTCCGCACCAAGGCCGGCGCCCACCTGCAGGACGCCCGCGTGTCGCCCGAGGAGCTGCGCTCGATCGTGCTCGAGGGCGGCAACTTCATCCCGCAAAAGCACAAGAGCATCCTGCTCAACCTGTTCGACCTGGAGACC
>JBDSKP010000651.1:0-3640 GCA_039916925.1 Duganella sp. | reverse complement strand
GATCGCCGAATCGGGCGTGCCGCGCGCGCAGATCGAAGAGCTCAGCGGGGTTTACATCAACGGCAAAAACGTCATCTGCACCTGGGGCATGGGCCTGACCCAGCACAAGGGCGCGGTGGCGACGATCCAGATGCTGTCCAACCTGATGATGATGCGCGGGAATATCGGCCGCAAGGGCGCGGGCCTGTGCCCGGTGCGCGGCCACTCCAACGTGCAGGGCGACCGCACCATGGGCATCGAGGAAAAGCCCACCAAGGCCTTCCTCGACCGCATGCAAAAGGTATTCGATTTCGAGCCGCCGCGCGAGCATGGCTACGACGTCGTCGAAAGCATCCAGGCCATGCTGGACGGGAAGGTGAAAGTCTTCTTCGGCATGGGTGGCAATTTCGCCATGGCGACGCCGGACACTCCTCTCACCTTCGACGCGCTGCGCGCCTGCGACCTGACGGTGCACGTCGCCACCAAGCTCAATCGCAGCCATCTGATCGTCGGCAAGGACGCGCTGATCCTGCCGACCTTGGGCCGCACCGAGATCGACATGCAAAACGGCGTGCCGCAAGGCGTGACGGTGGAGGATTCGATGAGCATGGTCCACCTGTCGTACGGCATGAACCAGCCGGCGTCGGACCAGCTGCTGTCGGAAACGGCGATCGTCGCGCGCATGGCGCACGCCACACTGGGCAGCGATAAAGTCGACTGGAACGCCTATGCCGCCGACTACGCCACCATCCGCGACGCCGTCGCCAAAGTGTTCGACGACTTTTACGACTTCAACGCGCGCGTGGTCAAACCGGGCGGCTTCCATCTGAAGGTGGCCTCGCGCGAGCGCGAATGGCGCACCGCCAGCGGTAAGGCGCAGTTCGTGGTGCACGCGGTCGATACCGACACGCCGATCCATCGCGCCCGCGCCATCCACGGCGAGCGTTTGATGGTGTTGATGACGGCGCGTTCGCACGACCAGTACAACACCACCATCTACGGCATGGACGACCGCTATCGCGGCGTGTTCGGGCTGCGGCGCGTGGTGTTCATCAACAAGGACGACCTGGCGATGCTGGGGATGCGCAACGGCCAGTATGTGGACATGGTCGGCGTGTGGGACGACCACGTCGAGCGGCGCGCCGAGCGTTTCATGCTGGTGGAATACGATATCCCGCGCGGCTGCCTGGGCGCCTACTTCCCGGAGACGAACGGCTTGATCCCGCTGCACAGCACGGCGGACGGCGCTGGCACGCCGACGTCGAAATCGATACCGGTGCTGTTATCGTTGTCGGCGGACCAGTCGGCCGCCGGATAAGCGCGGCTTTGGATGGCTCGTCAGGTGTACTCGACGCAGCCATCCTGACGGCAAAAACTCACCAGCTTGATCCCCGCCTCGCTGGCGATATCGATCGCCAGCGTGCTGGGCGCCGAGATCGTCGCCAGCATCGGTATATTCATGCGCGCGGCCTTGCGCACCAGCTCATAGCTCGCGCGGCTGGACATGAAGACGAAGCCGCCCCGCATGTCCACGCCTTCCAGCGCCAGGTGGCCGATTAATTTATCGAGCGCGTTGTGGCGCCCCACGTCCTCGCAGACCCTGAGCACCGCGCCGCCGGCGTCGCACCAGGCGGCTGCATGCACGCCGCCGGTGGCCCGCATCAATTGCTGGTGCGCACCCAGCTCCGCCGCAGCGCGCGCGATCGCCGGCTGCAGCGACGCCTCGTCGTGCACCGCCGGCGCCGTGATGCGGCCCGGCTTCAGGTCCAGCAGTTCCAGGCTCTCGATGCCGCACACGCCGCAACCGCTGCGGCCCGACATCGTGCGGCGCTGCTGCTTGAGCTGCACGAAGTTTTCCTGGGCGATGGTGATTTCAATCTCGAAGCTGCGCGCGTGTTCGCGCGGTTCGATGTCGTAGACGTCGGAGGCTTTGGCCACCAGGCCTTCGGTCAGCAGGAAGCCCATGGCGAAAGGCTGAAGCTCGCGTGGCGTGACCATCATGACGGCATGGGATATGCCATTGATCACCAGCGCCACCGGCGATTCCTCGGCGACGCGGTCGGTGGTGCCGGAAGCGTCCGGCGGCGCCGCGCCGCGATGACGCACCACGGGGCGCTGCTGGAATCCCGCCCGGTCTAGTTCACTGTCCAACTTCATCGCAGCCCCGTAATAAGCATAGCGGCTTATTTTACACGGCCGGGGAAAACCGTGGATCCACGATCCACGTAGGGCGGATTAGGCGGAACGCCGTAATCCGCCATGCATGCGCCGCCGACGGAGCTTGGCGGATTACGCTACGCTAATCCGCCCTACGTGTTTTAGAGGTTTTAGAAGAGTTCAGCGCCGCGTCACGCCGCCATCTGCTCGTTGGCCACGCCATAGTGCCGCGCGTAGCGCCCGTCCAGATTGGCCAGCGGCAGCAGCAGGAAGAGGTCCGCGCTTTCAAAATCAGGGTCCCAGGCCGGTTCGCCGAAAATCCACGCGCCCGAACGCAGGTAGCCCTTGAGCAGCGGCGGTATCTGCGGCTTCTGCGCCGCTTCCAGCTTCGAGAACGGGAACGGCAAATGCGGCGTGACGCGGTATTCGGAAGGGGCCATGTGCTGGCCGATCAGCGACTGGAACACGGCGACGGCATTGTGGCCGCCATCGGCCAGGCTGATGCTGGCGCAGCCGGCCAGATAGTCGCAATTCTCGCGGCGCATGTACTCGGCCAGGCCGGACCACAGCAGCATGATGACGCTGCCACCGCGATAGTCGGGATGGATGCAGGCGCGGCCCGCTTCGACCATGCGGCCGCGCAGGTTGTTGAGGCGGCCCAGATCGAACTCGCCCTCCGAGTAGACGCGGCCGATCTGGCGGGCGCGCGATGCGCTCAGCAGGCGGTAGGTGCCCACCACCTTGAGCGTGTTGGCGTCGCGCACGATGAGGTGATCGCAATGCTCATCGAATTCGTCGCTGTCAAGGCCATCGGCGCGCACCAGCGAGCTCAGCCCCATCGTTTCGATGAAAACCTTGTAGCGCAGGCGCTGTACTTCACGCAGTTCTTCGGGCGTGCTTGCCATACTGAGCACCAGCTTGCCGGAGGTCGCTCGGACGTCCGCTTGTATGATCGAGGTTTGCATGCTTCATCCTTTCTGTGGAAGACGAAGCAAGCGTACCGGCCGAATACTTCAAGGAAATGACAACTTAATGTCAGTTCCGTGACATGCGCACAAGTGTTGTTTTTAAGCTAGTCTTTTTTTGGACGACCGGTTTTCAGCTGCGGCAGGCTGGACAATACTTTTTGCAAGGTCGCCATGTCGATCTGGCTGATCAGGGCCACGCCGATACGCAACAATTCGCTCTTTTTGATCTCGAAACCGGCTTTCAGGCAGGCTTTCTTGACATGGCTTAGCACCGCGTATTCTTGTTCAGGCATGGTGAAACTGTCGCGCACCAGCTTTTCCTTGCGGACCTTGTCCTTGGCGACATCCGGCGCGGCTGGCTTGGTGGCTGCCGTTTTGGAAGCCGCGTCCGTCGACTTTGGAGCAACTTTTGGCGCGGCGGCTTTCGGCGCGGCCTTGGTGGCGGCGGCTTTAGGAGCCGCTTTAACGACGGCTTTCGGTGCAGGCTTGGCGGCGGTTTTCGGCGCGGGCTTGGCGGCTGGTTTGGCGGCTGGTTT
>JBDSKP010000650.1:0-5162 GCA_039916925.1 Duganella sp. | reverse complement strand
GCTGGAGCGGTACTACGCGGGACTGGGAGTTGAAGGACGAGGTCTGGCTGAATCCGGAACGAAATCAGTACGAAGAATTAAGAAAAGTAGCATGACTTGACGCGACATCTTTGTTGACAACTACCGATACCAAGTCGGAAATAGTAAAAGTAGATGATTCCTCGCGATTAAGGGAAATCAGGGCGCTTGTCGAGGCCAATAATCAATCGTCCATCGGGACCGACGTGATCATCTGCCAGATCTACATGGAGTCGCGGTTTGATAAGGACGCTCATGCGCAGGGCAGTTCCGCTCGCGGACTAATGCAGTTGTTGAAAGCGCCGATACGTGAGCTCGCACGCTTGAAGAACTTGGAGAAAACGCGCAAGGAGCGGCGTCCCGAGGCCGAATTATACCGAGAAGCGGATGCCTTTCATGACAGTCCAGAGCTTGGTGACGAGGCCATAAATATTCGCACGGGTACTGCGTATCTCCAGGCGTTAATAACCAAGAACAGCGCTGCCGGCGCGAGTTCGCCGGTAGCCGAGGCATATAAGGACTACCGGGGCCTGCGCAACGGAATCTACTACGACAAGATCAAGGCTGCTGCCGAAAAATTATCGGCAAATCCTGATTCGATGGAAGTCTTGCGAGAGATGGTCAAATGAGAAAAATCTTCTGTGTTATCGCTATCTGTTCCGCCACCAACGCCACCGCAGCCGAGCTGGTCCTTACCTGTAAGCTTGGGCCTGGACCCTCCCAAAGCGTAGCTGTGGTCCGAGACTTAAAAATCGCATCGACGCACGTCTATTACCTTCAGCGTGGAAAAGTACGAACGCCGTTCTTTGGGAGCCTGGATAACTCGCGGGGCTCGTTTGTCCGTGTGGAGTGTGTCGGCAAGAAGCAGCGCGCGTTGATTGTTTCTGGTGAATTCACTGCGAACGCGCTACAGGGCTTCGCCATCACAAACTATCCCGGTTCAGCCCGGTCGGAGCGGCTGGACTTCGCCGAGAAGAGCCGACCGATGAGGCTTTACCTCTCACCACACGAGATGCTCATTGTGGTGGCCACCGGCGGCTTTGGCGAGACTGGCGCGAAATACGTAGCCTATCGTCATGTCGCGGGGCGTGGTGAGCAAGACCAAGCTCAGGGAATGAACGACCTTCCATCACCGCCAGGATTTGACGTGCTCGACTTGAACGACCGCTAACAGCTAGCCGTGCGCCGCCCAACGGCTGAGGCGTGGCCCCCAGCCGCCCCTTGTCTGGCTTCATCAGGGATCCAGCGGGTCCAGCGGATCGATGCGCAGCGACTTGGCCGACGGCCGGAAGGTCAGCTCGGTGGGCGACAGGCGGGCGCCGACGGTCCCGGGCATGTAGCCGAGCTCCTTCTGGTTGCGCCAGGCGAACTCGGCACTTTCGATGTAGCGGCTCTGGTTGGTGTAGGTGACGATCAGGCTGTCCTTGTCCAGCGGTGCCCCCATGGCGATCAGCCGCCGGGTCACGTTGCGCAGGTTGGTCGTGGTGTGGCGCGCGTAGGGCTCGATGATGATCGATTCGGCCGGCACGCCGAAGCGTTCGATCAGCGCCTTGCGCATTTCCACCGCCTCCACGAACCGGGTACCCTTCGGATGCACCGAGGCGCCGCTCAGGATGATGAACGGCGCCTCGCCGTCGGCGAAGCGCTTGGCGGCCAGCCGCACGTTCCACTTGCCCCGGGCGCTCAACGCCATGCCCGGATTTTCCGGCCCGATGCCCGGGATGATGATCGCCGAGTAACGGTACAGCTTCCAGTCGATGATGTTGGCGCGCCCCAGCGCGGCGCCGTTGTGGCCCAGGTCCAGCGGTTCGAAGGCGACCGCGTCGGCGCGGTCGTTGGCGTCGAGCAAGGCGAGCGCGAGCGGCAGGCTGGGGTCGAGCGGCAGCGCGGGATCGTCCTCGCTGGCCGCTGCCAGCGCCAGCGCGTCGCTGACGGCCGCGTTGAACAGCTTGCCGCCGGGCGTGTCGATCGGTCCGTCGACCGGCGGATAGCGCGGCGCCAAACCTTGGCCGTACACCTGGATGATGCTGTTGAGTCCGCGCAGCTCGCGGGCCACCTGGGCTTGCGCGCCGTCGTCGGCCAACGTCGATTTCCTCCACGTCGACGCCGGCGCCTTGGCCGCCCTGGCCGCGATGTCGTTGATTTCCGCGTCGGTCCACAGGCTCGCGCCCAGCACGCACGCGGCGTCCTGCTTGCAGGCGTCGATGCGTACGCGCCGCTCGGTCGGCACGGCGGCGCTCGGGCGTGCCGCGCCCATGTCCATCAGCGCCGGGAACAGCTGATTGGCCAGCAGCGACCAGTGCTTGTCGCGCACCGGCGCGGCGTGCGCCTGTTGCACCAGCAGCAGGGAGATGGCGATAAGGGTTTTCTTGATCATCCGGTTCACCATGCCTTGCTCATCACGAGGCGGAAACTGCGGCCGAAGACCGGGCGTCCGTAAATGGCTTCCTTGCTGCCCTGTCCGCCGAGCGCGTCGGTGCGGGTGTTGCCTTCGGTCAGGCCCTTGGCGTTGGTCAGGTTGTCGCCGACGAGCTGGACGCGCCAGTCGCCTTCGCTGACCGAGACGCCGGCGCCGATCGAATGGTACGCCGGCATCGCCGTGGCCTCGAAGAAGTCGACGTAGCGCTTGCCGGTGTAGGCGTAGCTGCCGTACAGCTCGACAAGGTTGGGGCCGACATTGAAGTTGTAGTTGGGACGGATGTTGCCGAACACCTTGGGCTCGCGGATGATCTGGTTGCCCACCACCTTGGACGGATCGGCGCCGGTGGCGCTGACGAATTGCCGGTATTGCGGATCCTGCACCGTCAGCGAGCCGTTGATGTGGAAGCGCGGCGTCACGTGCAGCGCGCCGTCGAACTCGGCGCCGCGCACCACCGCCTTGCCGAAGAACGGCAGCGTCTGGTCGTTGCGGCCGGTGAGCGGGTTGAAGGCGGCGAACGAGGCGTTGAGCGGATCGAACTGCGTGTAGAAGCCGGTCACGTACAGGTAGGAGCGGCCGGCGTTCATCTTGAAGCCGACCTCGTACTGGTCGGCCTTGGTGGTCAGCACCAGTGGGTCGACCGAGGAGGCCACCTGCATCGACGGCGGCACCTCCAGATGCGACATCCTGACGTAGCCGCCAAAGCGCGACGAGAAGTCGTAGTTGGCGCCCAGCGTCCAGTTGACGGTGTTGGTGTTGTACTTGTGCGCCTGGCGGGCGCCGGTGAAGGCGCGCGTGGTGTTGTCGGCCAAGGTGGCGGGGTCTCCCAGGTTCACCTGCCTGGTCAGCAGGGCGTAACCGTCGTAGTGGTAACGCTCCTTGCGCACGCCGCCGTCGAGGCGCAGCCCATCGACGACTTCCCATGTGTCGTTCACATAGAGCGCGCCCATCCTGGCGTCGACATCGCCCTGGTTCAAGGTGGTGCTGTAGCGCAGCACGCCGTTGTCGGTCACCGAGCCGAGCGCCGCGCCGGAGGCGGAGTAGGCGATCAGATCGAGGGTGCGCGGCTTGCCCTGCACTTCGATCAGCATGTCGTTGTAGACCGTCTTGCTGGTCAGGCCGTAGCCGCTGCCGTAGAAGCCGAGCTTGATGTCGTGGTTGCCAAGCCCGGTCTGGAAGATCCTGGTGATATTGATGTCGGCCTGGTTCGAATAGAAATCCGATCCGCCGGCGCGATATTGCGCCTGCATCACCAGGCCGGACGCGGCGGCTGGATTGTAGACCTGCGCGCCGTTGCCGCCGGCGATGGCGTACCCCAAATGGTCGACCGCGCCGAACGCGCTCTTGGCCGCGCCCAAGAAGCCGTTGGCGAACGTGGTGGCGTCGGCCGGGTTGGAGGTCGAATAGAACGCGTCGAAGTCCAGCGTGCCCTTGGTCATGCCGCCCTTGGCCGACAGCTGCCACTTGCCGAGGTCGCCCTCGTAGCGCACGCCGAGGTTGCCGTATTCCATATGGCGCCCGCTGGCCAGGTCGCGCGTGTCGGTCTGCAGCTTGCCGGCGCCGTCCAGGTATTTCTGCGGCACGGCGCGCAGTGACGGCGAATTCATCGTGCCGTCGAAGTAGTCGATGTACTTGTCGAGCGATGCAGCCGGATTGCGCGGATCGGAGATCGGGATCGGCAGATAGAAGGTGTTATGGTCGTTGAGGTAGTTGGCGCTGACGGTCAGCGTGCCCGACTCCAGCACGCGCTTGATGTTGCCGCGAATTTGTCCGCCGCGATCGTTGGGGAAACCGTTGTCGCGGTGGCCGTCGTCCTGGCGCACGAAGCCGCCGACCGCGTAAAAGGTCTTGTCGTCGATCTTGCCGGCCTGGTACAGATCGAGACGTCCGAGGCCGGTGGTGCCCAGCGTGACCTGCGCCTTGCCCTTGGTGGTCTCGGTGCCGGTCACCGTGCCGCTGTTGACGATGGCCGCCGCCTGGCTGGCATAGATCGACGCCGGTCCCCCGCGCACCACTTCAAGCGACTTGGTCATCAGGTCGTACCGGTTCAGGCTGTCGCCACGGAAGAAGAAGCCGTTCATTTCCGTGAACAGCGGCAAGCCGTCCTGCTGGAACAGCGCCAGACCGTCGTCGGTCGGGATGCCGCGCACGCGGGTGATGTTTTGCACCTCGCCGCCGGTGGCCTCGACCTGGATGCCGGGCAGCTTGCCCAGCAGGTCGGCCATGTTTTGCGGCGCGAGCTTTTGGACGTCGTTCTGCGACAGCGAATTGACCGCGTACGACACGTCGAAGCGGCGCTGGGGACGCGCCGAGCCGGTCACCACCACGCTGGCAATATCCGCTTCCTCGCCCGGCTGCGCGGCCGGCGCAGCGCCGGCGTCGGCAGCCGCCGACTGGGCGAACGCCGGCAGGGACATGGCGTACAAGGCGCCGATCACCCAGTTATGGGCAAGCGTGTTTTTTCTTTTCATCATAGATTTCTCCGAAGCGGACAAGAATGGGGCGGTCGAGCCGGAGTATAGCTACGTTGTTTTGTTATAATTATTTATTACTTGTGAAATAAATAGAATATGACAAGCATATGACAGGAATTGCCTTTCTATATACGAGAATATGAAAATTGCGCGGCTTAAACTGTCTTCGGAAGAAAAACGTTTGTTATGGCAATTGCGGACCAAGGGGCCGCTGCCGCGCAGCGACCTGGCCATGGCGCTACAGGTCAGCA
>JBDSKP010000649.1:0-7396 GCA_039916925.1 Duganella sp. | reverse complement strand
CTGCCAGACCGGCTGCATCAGCCACAGCGCGTACTGGCGGGTCAAGGACTATTGCAAGCGCACGGGCACGCGCTGCGTGTTCATCGACAATCCCAGCATTTCGAGCCTGGCGCGCGGCCTGGAGCAGGCCGGCGCCGACTAGCCTGTCAGCATCTTGCGCGCGATAAAAAAAACCCCCACCCGCGCTGAACACGGTATTGACCGGGTTCAGGCTGGTGGGGGTTTTTTCGTTCCGCCCGGAAGGTCAGCTTAGAAGGTGTAGCTGCCGGTCATGTAGAACGTACGACCCATCGGATCGGCGTAACGCGGGTCGAAGCCGACCTGGTGGCCCGACGACGCGCGCAGCGAGAACGGCGGCTGGCGGTCGGCCAGGTTTTTCACGCCGGCGCGCAGGCTGATCGCCTTGGTGGCCTGCCATTTGCCCTGCCAGTCGATCGTCAGGTACGACGGCACTTCGACGCGCAACGTTTCCAGCGCGTTGGTGGCGACGTTGCGGCTGGTCGCCGCCGCGTCGGTGTAACCGTTGCGCCAGTTGGCCGTCAGCGTGTTCGAGAACGCGCCGGTGTCAAGCGTGGTGGCCAGACGAATAATGTGGCGGAACGACACCTGGTCGTCGATGCCATAGAAATTCATGCTGTTGACCCAATGGTCGCTGGTACCGGCCTCGGTGTAGTCCGACTTGATCAGGTAGGTGCCGTTCAGCGTGGTGGTCAGGTTGCCGATACCGAAGCGGTGACGGTACGTGGTCTCCCAGTCGATACCCTGGTTGTGGGTCTGGCCGATGTTGATTGACAAGGTCTTCTTGGCCCAGTAGGTCTGGTTGTTGCCCGGGTCGACGAAGGTCGTGAACAGGTCACGGAACTTGACCGGATCGGCGAAGATCTGCGCTTCCGACACGCTCGAGACGGCGTCACGGATCTTGACGTCCCACAGGTCGGCCTGCACCGAGAACGACGAAGTCGGCTCGAAGCGGAAACCCACGGTGAACTGCTTGGATTTCTCCGGTTTCAAGTCCTCGTTGCCGCCCGAGATGACGTTGTACTGACGCTTGCCGACCTGGCAATAGTCGGCGTTCTGCGCGCGCAGGTTCGGCGGGCAGTCGAACGAACCGGCGGTGAAGCCGGCCGCCACCAGCGGCTGGCCGATGTCGAGCATCGACGGCGCCTTGAAGCCGGTGCCGTAGGAACCGCGCAGCAGGAAGGAGGCCACCGGCTGCCAACGGGCCGACACCTTGTAGGTGCTCGACGATTCCTTCTTGCCCATGTCGCGGTGGGCGATACCGTTCTTGACGGAATCGAAGGTGTCGTAGCGGGCCGCGCCGGTCAGTTCCAGCGACTTGATCACAGGAACAACGACCTCGGTGAAGGCGCCGTAGTTGGCGCGCTCCAGATCGTAGGCGGGCGAGGCGCTAAAGCCGAAGATGTCCGACGAGGTCGCGTTCGGGGTTTGCTCGTAGTGGTAGTTGCGGTAGTCGCCACCGAGCGCCATGCTGACCGCGCCGGCGGGCAGCTGGAACACTTCGCGCGAACCGCGCAGGTCGATGCCCTTGAGCGTGGTCGACGCCTCGCGGATCGAACCGTTGAACACCGAGTTGGCGATCAACGTCTTGGTCGCGTCCGATTGCCCGCCGATGCCCAGGAACGGATCGAACTGGTTCTTGGCCAGCATGCTGCGGAACTCGGCGTTCTTGACGTAGCCGCCCACGTAGCGCTCGTCAATCGAGTTGCGCGACCAGGTCAGGCCGGTGGCGAAGTTCCACTTGCCGATGTCGCCCTCGGCGCCCAGCACCAGGTTTTTCGAATCGGTGATGGTCTCGCTGTTGCGGGTGCCCCAGTCGTAGGTGCGGTAGCTGGCGGTGACGGAACGCACGTCGGCGTCCTGCCCGGGCGTCAGGTACGGCTTGACGTAGGTGTTGTACAGCGGCGAGTTCTTGGCGATCGCCACCGACGCGGTGTTCGGCGCGATGCGCGCGGTCAGGTCCAGGCGCGAGTACGCGGCCTCGACGAACACGTCGATGTTGTCGGTGGCCTTGACGGTGGCCTTGCCGAAGAAGCTGTCGCGGCTGCTGACGGGGACGATTTCGATCGTTTGCACGTAATCGAAACCGCAGTTCTGCACCAGCGCAGTGTTGCTCAGGGAAACCTGGTTCAACGGCGCGCAATTGCCGTTACGCTTCAGGTAAGGGTTGAAGCCGATCGGCGCCGCGCCCGAATTGAAGGTGGCCGACACGTTGGCGGGAATCGTCGAGGCGCTGGTGCGGTCGTAGACGTAGCTCTTGCCGTTCCAGCTGTACGGCACATAGGCGGTGTCGGCGAAGTCGCGGTCGGTCGCCTTGACGCGGCTCTGCTCGTCCTTGCGGTACGACAGCATCACGTTGTAGCGGTCCTGATCCAGGTCGCCGAAGCCGTAGGTGCCGCTGAAGTTGTTGCCCTTGCCGGCGCTGCTTTGGCCCGGCTGGGTGTAGGTGGCGTCGATGGTGCCGCCTTGCAGGTTCTTTTTCAACACGAAGTTGATCACGCCGGCGATCGCGTCCGAGCCGTACAGCGCGGAGGCGCCGTCGGTCAGGATTTCGACGCTGGCGACCGCGCTCATCGGAATAGCGTTCAGGTTGATCGCCGAGCCGGAGCCCTGCGGGGCGATGCGGCGGCCGTTCAGCAGCACCAGCGTGTAGCTTTCGCCGATGTTGTGGATCGAGGCCGACACGCGGCCGCCCGAGTTGGTGCCGGCGGCGATGGCGGCGATGGTGAAGCCTTGCATCGAAGGCAGGGCCTGGATCAGGTCCGCGACCGAGGTGGCGCCGGACTTGGCGATCTGCTCGGTGGTCAGGCGCTGCACCGGCAGCGCGCCCTCGACGTTGATGCGCTTGATGGCCGAACCGGTGATTTCCACTTTCTGGATGGCCTGCTCCTGTGCCGATGCGAGGCCCGCGAACATGGTGGTTCCGGCCAGGACCGCGAGTGCCAGACGCACGGATCGGGCGCCTACTTTCTCTTGCAAAATCATTCACTACTCCCTGTAATGGTTATAACGATTTGAGCAAGGTGAATGCGTGCGCTTCGCGCTCTGGCGGCCCATACAGGCCTGGCGCGGGTCGGCCGGTGAGGCGCTACGCAGGACGGAACAGGAGCAGGCTAAGCGACGAGGACGGGACAGCGGCCTTGCTCATCGAGCAGGGATTATGTAACGTGTTTGTCACAAGATGGGGCGGTTTTTGGGTGATTCCACGACACAATAAAATAAAATTGTCAGAAATGTCGATTATTCCGGCAGGCATTATTTTGAATAAATTTTATATCGGCAAAGAGGCCCTTCGCCATACGCAACCGTGGCATTCTTACCACATCCCGATATGTCATCAGGCGCTCAAACGCCCTCTTTTCTCAAAAACGTCGCGTAGATAACGCTTTTCGGTCACCAATGTATCCCATTGTAGCGGCCCCGGCGCCTGTTCGAACGCCGGACGCCGGCGCCCATGCCGTCGCGGCTGCCGCACCCATCGATGGGTCGCGCCTGCCGCCCCGGCGCCCGCCGCAGGTGCCGCCAGGAATGGTATCCGGCCTCGGCAGTCGCCTTGTGCGCGGTCAAAGGGCATCCCGGTCGCCCGCCTACCATGACTTGAGCGGGCACAGAAGCCGCCCGCGATGAGATAACGATCTCACACTTTCCAAGGAGATGATAATGGCTACCGTATTCAAACCCGGCGACGAGCAATTGCAACAACTCGTCAGCGCGCGACGCGACGAAGTGCTGCGTCTACAGAAATCCGAAGCGCTGCAACTTCAGGACCTCGAAAAAAAGGGCAAGGCCCGCGCCAAAGAAATACATGACGGCTTGCCCGCGGAGTTCGCAGCGTTCATGGACAAGCAGAGCAAGGCGCAGGATGACGCCAGTGCCGAGGCCATGCGCGAGGTGGAGGAGATCAAGAACCGGCTGATCACCACGCCCGTCGCCGCCGAAGGCGAAACCGCCGTCCACCCTGGCCTGGCCGGCAACCAGTTGGTCGCCGCCAGCGCGCTGGGCTGGTTCAGCCCATACTATGGCGTACTGCACTGGTCGGACGGCACCGTGGTCTGGGAAGGCTACAATCCCGGCAACATCGACTTGTGGGACTACGCCAATGGCGCCGGCCCCAGCACCGCCGCGTCCGCGACGCTGATCATGGACTGGTGGTACACATACATACCGACCACCAGCGGCTATTACAACCATTCGATCTCGGTGCCATACCACGGCTTTTACATCGTCCGGGCCTTCGACGATTGGTTTACCTCCAAGGAAGCGCAGGCAAAGATCGATTTGTCGGCGGTCGGCTACCAATATGGCTACAAGGCCACCAGCAGCGTCAACCTTTTCAACGTGCATGGCACGTACATCAACGCCTCCGGTCGCTTCGATGGCTCGCGCACCATGATCTATACGGACATGTTGGCCGCCGACCGGGCGTACTTGAGGGTTTCCTCCTCCTTCTACGTGTATGCCCGCGGTAGCGGCTCGCACGCGCAGTTGAACTTCAACGACGGCGCCGCCAACTACATCGGCGTACCGTGGGTCTATGTCTACTAAGGCGAAAAGAACGCTAAGTTAAGCGGCCATCGGAATCACGTAGGGCGGATTAGCGCAGCGTAATCCGCCATGTATGAGCCGTCGGCGACTCATGCATGGCGGATTACGGCGTTCCGCCTAATCCGCCCTACGATAATCGCATTAACTTAGCGACTTAGCGACATAGCGACGGGCCACGTTTTTATCCAGCCGCCAATCGACTATCGCAGTCAATACACATCGCGTTGGTAACGCTTTTCGGCCACCAAGCCATCCAGTTGAACACTCCCCAGTATCGCCTCGAGCGCCTGATGGACGCCGGCCGCCATGCCTTGCAGGCTGCCGCAGACATAGATCGCGGCGCCGTCGGCCACCCAGGCGCGCAGCCGATCGGCGCGGGCGGGCAGCAGGTCCTGCACATAGCGCGCCGCGCCGCCGTCGCGCGACCACGCCAGGTCCAGTTCGAGCAGGCCGTCGCGCACCCACGCCTCCAGCTCGTCGCGGTAGTGGAAATCGTGCGCGGCGTTGCGCTCGCCGAACAGCAGCCAGTTGCGTCCCTGCCCGGCCATCGCGCGCGCCCGCAGGTGCCCGCGCAGGCCGGCGATGCCGCTGCCGTTGCCGATCAGGATCAACGGCCGCGCGGCGTTGTCCTCGAGCCGGAAGCGGCGGTGCTGGCGCAACCGCAGCCGCACCGTCTGGCCTGGCTCGGCCTGCCGCGTCAGCCAGCCCGAGGCGACGCCGTGGCCGCCGTCGTCATGGCTGTGCAGGCGCACCAGCAGATGCACCTTGCCGTTGGCCGGGACCGAGGCGATCGAATATTCGCGCGGGCGCGACGGCTCGGCCGGCGCGGCGACCTGCACCAGGTCGCCCGACTCCCACGCCGGCGACACGCCGTCCGGCGGCGTCAGCTCCAGGTGGTAGATCGGCGCGCCGGCGCTGCCCGGGTTGAGCGGCACGCGCGCGCTCAACCGCCAGTCCTCGAACGGCGGCGCGCCCCAGTCCGGCGCGTCGCTGGTGCCGGCCAGGTGGCTCAACCGCTGGCGCCAGCGCGCGATGGCGGCGTCGGCGCCGCGGTCGACCTCGATGCGCGGGAACAGGCTCTGCGCGCCCTGCCGCCCCAGCCAGCCGTCCAGCGCGCGGCCGAAGGCGCAGAACTGCGCGTAGGCGCTGTCGCCCAGCGCCAGCACGGCGTAATGCAGGTGCGCCAGCGGCAGCGCGGTGGTCATCAGACGCGCGGCGAAGGCGGCGGCGGCGTCCGGCGCGTCGCCCTCGCCGTAGGTGCTGACCAGGAACAGTACGCGCTCGGCGCGGCGCAGGTCGTCGGCGCCCAGCTCGGACAGCTCGCTCAGCTGGGCGGCGATGCCGGCCAGCCGCAGCGTCGCCAGGGTTTGCGCCGCCAGCGCCTCGGCGTTGCCGGTCTGGCTGGCGTATGCGACGATCCAGCCGGGCGCGGCGGCCGCCTCGGCGCGGGCGCGCAGCGCGGCCCGGCGTTTGCGGCGGTGGCGCAGCCACGGCATCAGGCACACCAGGCCGTAACTGGCGCCCAGGCCGGCCACCAGCATCCATCGGGTCGGGTCGTCGGTCCAGATCATTCGTCGAGCATGCCGCGCAGATGGCTGGTCATGTGTTCGGTGTAGCCGCCGCCGGCGCCGCGCGCGACGAAGCGCGCCGCCAGTCCGTGGCGTTCGGCCAGCGCCAGCCCCAGTTCGGCGCCCAGCACCGTCAGCGCGGTGGACCAGGCGTCGGCCGCCATGCACTGGCCGTGGACGACGGTGACGGAGGCCAGGTCGTTGGCGATCGGCATACCGTTGCGCGGGTCGATGGTGTGCGAATAACGCCGGCCGTCCAGTTCGAAGTAGCGGCGGTAGTCGCCCGAGGTGGCCACCGCCAGCCCGTGCAGCGCCAGCACCAGCGGCGCCGGTCCACTGGCGTCGGCCCCGGGCACCTGCTCCAGCGCCACCCACCACGGCTGGCCGTCCGGCTTGACGCCGGCGCCGCGCAACTCGCCGCCGACCTCGACCAGGAAATGTGCGACGCCCTGGGTTTTCAAATAATACGCCAGCCGGTCGACGCCGTAGCCCTTGGCCACGGCCGACAGGTCGAGCTGCACGCCGCCCGGCTGCAGGGCCTTGCGCCCGTCGCGCTCGATCCGCACGCCGGCGGCGGCCAGCTGGGTGCGCGCCACGGCGATCTCATCGGCGGACGGCGGCGTGAACGCGGGCTGGTCGAACCGGCCGTACGGTCCGAAGCCCCACAGGTTGACCAGCGCGCCGGCGCACGGGTCGTAGGCGCCGCCGGAATCGCGCGCCACCTCCATCGCGAACGACAGCACATCGAAAAACGCCGGCGGCAAGGCTTGCCAGCTGCCGGCCTCGGCGCGGTTGAAGCGGCCCAGGTCGGAATCGCTTTCCCAATGGCTCATTTCGGCCACGATGGCGTCGAGCTGCTGTTGCAGTCCGTACTGCAGATGGTCGAGCGCGTCCGCCGGCGCGGCCACCAGCCGCACCGACCAGCTGGTGCCCATGCTGCGGCCGGCGAAATCGCGGATGGCGCCGCCCGCCGGCGCCGGGTCGTCGGAAATATGATGAGGCAGCAGGACCCGGCGCATGCGGACGGTTTATTCCGGCAGGATTTCAACCGTCGCCGCGTAGCTGGCGCGGCGCGGCGCCATCTGCGGCGGCTGGCCCGGCACCTGCGGCGCGGCCGCCGGCCAGCTGGAGCTGACCATGTACATGCCGGCCGCCGGCAAGGTGAGCGTCAGCTCGCCCTTGGCGTCGGTGTTCTGGCGGATCTCGCCCAGGGTGCCGCGATAGCGCACGCCGCCCGGGATCAGGCTCACGCCCTGGTTGGCGGC
>JBDSKP010000648.1:0-2312 GCA_039916925.1 Duganella sp. | reverse complement strand
GCCGCGGTAGGCGTCGAAGATGTGGCGCAGGGCGTCGGCCATGGTGGTCTGCGGCTGCCAGCCCAGTTCCGTCATGGTGTTGTCGATCTTCGGCACGCGGTTCTGCACGTCCTGGTAGCCCTTGCCGTAGTAGGCGCCGGACGTGGTCTCGACGATCCTCACCTTGTCGAGCGCCGTCGCGTACTCGGGATAGTCGGCGGCCAGCGTCAGCATCATGTGGGCCAGTTCGCGGATCGAATAATTGTTGTCCGGGTTGCCGATGTTGTAGATCTTGCCGCTGGCCACGCCGCCGGCGTTGGCGATGATGCGCACCAGCGCGTCGATGCCGTCGTCGATGTAGGTGAAGGCGCGTTTCTGCGCGCCGCCGTCGACCAGCGAGATCGCCTCGCCGCGCACGATATGGCCGAAGAACTGCGTCACCACGCGCGACGAGCCCTCCTTGGCCGTGTGGATCGAATCGAGCCCGGCGCCGATCCAGTTGAACGGCCGGAACAGCGTAAAGTTCAAGCCCTCCATGCCGTAGCCCCAGATCACGCGGTCCATCAACTGCTTGGCGTTGGAATAGATCCAGCGCGGCTTGTTGATCGGGCCGCACACCAGTTCCGAATGCTCCGGGTCGAACTCGGCGTCGTGGCACATGCCGTACACCTCCGACGTCGACGGGAACACCAGGTGCTTGCCGTACTTGGCGGCCGAGCGCACGATCGGCAGGTTGGCCTCGAAATCGAGCTCGAACACGCGCAGCGGCTGCTTGACGTAGGTCGACGGCGTGGCGATCGCCACCAGCGGCAGGATCACGTCGCACTTCTTGACGTGGTATTCGATCCATTCCTTGTTGATCGTGATGTCGCCCTCGTAGAAATGCATGCGCGACTTGTAGGCCTCGTTCTCCAGCAAGCCGGTGATGCGGTCGGTGTGCATGTCCATGCCGAACACCTGCCAATCGGTGGTTTCGAGGATGCGCTTGGACAGGTGGTGGCCGATGAAGCCGTTGACGCCGAGGATGAGGACTTTTTTCATGGGATTTTCTTGGTGATGTCGGAATGCGCCGCCGCCTGGGCCAGCATGTTGTGTAATTGTTGCGCCGATACCTCGGCCCCGTCGGCGCGCAGCGACGAGATGGCCAGCATGCCGCCGTCGCCGCAGACGCCGACGATGGCGCCGTCGACCACGTGCAGGCCGGGCGCCAGGTCCTGCGCCGTGTTGCGCGCGTTGGTCGGCGCCAGCCGCGCCCGCACCAGGGTCAGCGACACGCCGCCCACCTCGGTGTACGCGCCCGGATACGGCGGCGCCACCGCGCGGTGCAGGTTGTAGACCGTTTGCGCGTCGCAGCGCCAGTCGATGCGGCCGTCGGCCGGCTTGCGCCCGCCGAAGTAGCCGCCCTGCCGCAGATCGTTGTCGCGCCGTGGCGCCGTGCCCGCCAGCAGTGCCGGCAGCACGCCCCACAGCGTTTGCTCGGCCGCCACGGTGACCTTGCCGAACACCTCGAAGGCGGTGTCGTCGGGCAGGATGGGCACCGCCGTCTGCGCCAAGATGGCGCCGGCGTCGGGCTTGACGGTCATCTCGTGCAAGGTGGCGCCGGTGCGGTCGGCGCCGTGCAGCACGGCCCAGTTGACCGGCGCCCGGCCGCGGAATTGCGGCAGCAGCGAGCCGTGCATGTTGAAGGCCGGCGCCACCGCCAGCACGCTGGCCGGCAGCATGTGGCGGTAATAAAAACTGAACAGGAAATCGGGCCGCGCCGCCCGCAGCGCCGCCAGCAGCGCCGGATCGGCCGGATCGGGATACACCGCCGTGGCGATGCCGCGCTCGCGGCACAGCGCCCGCACCGAGCCGTACCAGATGTTCTCGGCCGGATCGTCGTCATGCGTGACCACCAGCGCGACGTCGACGCCGCCGGCCAGCAGCACCTGCAGGCAGCGCACGCCGACATCGTGGTAGGCGAAAACGACGGCGCGCGCCGTCCCGCCAGGCACCGTCACCGCCCCACCCCGCGCTTTTCCAGCGGCACCAGGTTGGCGACGTCGCCCGCCGGCGCGGCCTGCTCGGCCGCCGGCGGCGCTTCCTCCAGGATCGCCTGCACCACGTAACGGGGCCGCGCGCGCACCTGCTGGTAGATGCGGCCGATGTATTCGCCCAGCAGGCCGATGCCGAACAGGATCACGCCCATCAGGAAGAACACCAGCGCGAACAGGGTGAACACGCCTTCGGCCTCGGCGCCGAGCAGCAGGCGCCGCACCAGCAGGCACAGCACCAGAACGCCGGAGGCGCCCGACAGCGCCATGCCCAGCATCGAGAACATCTGCAGCGGGATC
>JBDSKP010000647.1:0-2852 GCA_039916925.1 Duganella sp. | reverse complement strand
GAAGCGCGCCTCGGCGCCGGGCGCCTGGTTGCGGTCCGGGTGAAAACGCATCGCCAGCGAGCGGTAAATCTTTTTGATCTCGTCTTCGGTGGCGTTAGGCGCGATACCCAGCGTGTTGTAGTGATTTTCCATCTTGGAAACTCCGGGCCAGTGTGCCGAAACAATTAAAGACGAATTATACCCGCCACGCCAGCGGCGATCCCCGCCGGGCCGCCGCGATCCGGCATTTCCCCTCAGCCCGGAGAGGGGATACGGTAAAATGCCTTTACACGAACTCTTGCAAAGCCCACTTTTCAGATGAGCAACGATAAAAACAGCACCGCGCCCGCCCTACCGTCTAATTTCCTGCGCGCCATCATCGATCACGACCAGGCCGCCGGCACCCATGTGCGCGCGGGCATGCCCAGCGTGATCACCCGTTTCCCGCCCGAGCCGAACGGCTACCTGCACATCGGCCACGCCAAGTCGATCTGCCTGAACTTCGGCCTGGCGCGCGATTACCAGGGCCGCTGCAACCTGAGCTTCGACGACACCAACCCGGCCAAGGAAGAGCAGGAATACGTCGACACCATCATCGACAGCGTCAAGTGGCTGGGCTTCGACTACGACTACCCCGCCGCCAACGGCGGTGTCGAGCACCACCTGCACTATGCCAGCGACTACTTCGACCAGCTGTACGCGATGGCCGAGTACCTGATCGAGCAAGGCTACGCATACGTCGACAGCCAGTCGGCCGACGATATGGCGGCCAATCGCGGTAATTTCAACACGCCGGGCAAGAATTCGCCGTTCCGCGACCGTCCGCGCGCCGAGTCGCTGCAGATCTTCCGCGACATGAAAGCCGGCAAATACGCCGACGGCGAGCACATCCTGCGCGCCAGGATCAGCGAAGACGCGATGGCCTCGCCGAACATGAACATGCGCGACCCGGCCATCTACCGCATCCGCCACGCGCACCACGTGCGCACCGGCGACGCCTGGTGCATCTACCCGATGTACGACTACACGCACCCGATCTCGGACGCGCTGGAAAACATCACCCATTCGCTGTGCACGCTGGAATTCCAGGACCACCGCCCGTTCTACGACTGGCTGCTCGAAACGCTGGCCGAGGGCGGCTTCTTCACCTTGCCGCTGCCGCGCCAGTACGAGTTCTCGCGCCTGAACCTGACCTATGTCGTCACCAGCAAGCGCAAGCTGCGCCAGCTGGTCGAGGACGGCATCGTCAGCGGCTGGGACGATCCGCGCATGCCGACCATCGTCGGCCTGCGCCGGCGCGGCTACACGCCCGAGGCGGTCCAGCTGTTCTGCGAGCGCATCGGCGTGACCAAGTCCGACGGCTGGATCGACATGAGCACGCTGGAAGGCTGTCTGCGCGAGGACCTCGATCCGAAGGCGCCGCGCGCCACCGCCGTGCTGCGTCCGCTCAAGCTGATCATCGACAACTATCCGGAAGGCCTGAGCGAGGAATGCACGTCGCCGGTCCACCCGCACCACCCGGAAATGGGCGTGCGCACCTTCCCGATCACGCGCGAGCTGTGGATCGAGGAAGAGGACTTCATGGAAGTGCCGAGCAAGGGCTATTTCCGCTACCACCCGCCGATCGACGACAAGCCGGGCAGCCGCGTGCGCCTGCGCCACGGCTACGTGACCGAGTGCACCGGCTTCGACAAGGATGAAAACGGCAAGGTCGTCGCGGTCCATGTCAATTACTTCCCGGACTCGAAATCGGGCACTCCCGGTTCGGACACCTACAAGGTCAAGGGCAACATCCACTGGGTCTCGGCCGCCACCGCCGTGCAGGCCGAGGTGCGCCTGTACGACCGCCTGTTCACCGACGCCCAGCCTGACGCCGGCGGCAAGGATTTCCTGTCGCTGCTCAACCCCAACGCCAAGGAAGTGGTCACCGCCTATCTGGAGCCGGGCATCAGCGCGGCGTTGCCGGACCAGCGCTTCCAGTTCGAGCGGCACGGCTATTTCGTCGCCGACCGCGTGGACTCGGTGCCGGGCAAACCGGTGTTCAATCGGATCGTGACGCTAAAAGACAGCTTCGTCGCCAAATAAGACGACAAGCCTTAAACGAACCGACGCCCTCCCCCTGGAGGCGCCGGTTTTTTTAACCCGCACGGCCAAGCGGGGTCGTACCCCGTGGGGTACGACCCCTAAGCGCCAACGCCAGCGTATCGCATAAGGCACGCGGGTTTGATTTCTGTGCCCGCACGCAGAAACGTTCACGACAAATGGCATTTTTTATAAAATTACTTGACTCACATGAGTAATATTTTCTATATTCAAGCACGGTGGAAATCATGGAAGTTGCTTGAAAGGCAATCGTAATGGAGGTACTTCTCGCGCAGCGCCAAATGTTTTCGCCACCCAAATCCGTCTGGTGGGCGGGCATCATGCTGTCCCTGGGCGTCGGCGCGCTATGCTATGTCGCCGCCTATAAAATGGTCGAGTACGACGCCGGCGAACGCTTCATGCACCAGGCGCGCAACGCCCAGTATCACATCAGCTCCCGCATCGACACCTACTCCGACGTGCTGCGCGCCACCGCCAGCTTCTTCGACGCCAGCGACCGCGTCGACCGCGAGGCCTTCCACCGGTTTGTGCGCGGACTGAAACTGGCCACCCAGTTCCCCGCGCTGGTCAGCATCAACTTCGCGCCGTACATCACCGACGCCCAGCGCGAGGACTTCGAAAAGATTTCGCGCCACAGCGGCGACGGCACGCCCAACGGCTATCCCGATTACGTCATCCAGCCGCCCGGGCGCCGCCCCGACTATTCGGTCATCACGATGATCGAGCCGATCGCCGCGTTCCGCTGGCGGGTCGGCCTCGACATCACGCAC
>JBDSKP010000646.1:0-2272 GCA_039916925.1 Duganella sp. | reverse complement strand
GTGCGAATTGTCGCCGGTGCGCGGCAGTTCCATGATCTCGCACAGGTCCTCGGTCGGCGTGCGGGCCGCGACCACCAGGCCGGCCGCTTCGACGCGCGGCAGGTAGTGGTTGTTGGCCTCGTAACGGTGGCGGTGGCGCTCGGTCACGACCGGGCCGTAGATCTCGGCCGCCAGCGTGCCCGGCTTGATCGCGCAGGTTTGCGCGCCCAGGCGCATGGTGCCGCCCAGGTCGGAGTTCTCGTCGCGCTTTTCGACCTTGCCGTCCTGGCCCTGCCACTGGTCGATCAGGGCGACCACCGGTTGCGAGGTTTCCAGGTCGAACTCGGTCGAGTTGGCGGTGGTCAGGCCGGCCATGTGGCGCGCGTATTCGATCAGCGCGACCTGCATGCCCAGGCAGATGCCCAGGTACGGGATCTTGTTCTCGCGGGCGAACTGGGCCGCCATGATCTTGCCCTCGACGCCGCGCTTGCCGAAGCCGCCCGGCACCAGGATGGCGTCGTACTTGGCCAGCGCCGCGCAACCGGTCGTCTCGATCTCTTCCGAATCGATGTACTCGATGTTGACCTTCGATTCGTTGTGGATGCCGGCGTGGCGCAGCGCCTCGGTCAGCGACTTGTATGACTCGGTCAGCTCGACATACTTGCCGACCATGCCGATCGACACTTCGCTCTTCGGATGCTCGAGCGTGTAGATCAGGCGGCTCCAGACCGACAGGTCGGCCGGCGGCGGGTTGATGTCGAGCGCCTCGCAGATGATGGCGTCGAGGCCCTGGTCGTGCAGCATCTGCGGCACTTTGTAGATGGTGTCGACGTCCCACACGGAGATGACGGCCTGCTCTTCGATGTTCGAGAACAAGGAGATCTTGGCGCGCTCGTCGTCCGGGATCGGGCGGTCGGCGCGGCACAGCAGCGCGTTCGGCGAGATGCCGATCTCGCGCAGCTTCTGCACCGAGTGCTGGGTCGGCTTGGTCTTCAGCTCGCCGGCCGAGGCGATGTACGGCACCAGGGTCAGATGGACGAAGGCGGTGTTCTTGCGGCCGGCGCGCAGGCTCAGCTGGCGTGCCGCCTCGAGGAACGGCAGCGACTCGATGTCGCCGACGGTGCCGCCGATTTCGCACAGCGCCACGTCGTAGCCCTCGGCGCCGCGGCGGATGTAGTCCTGGATCTCGTTGGTGATGTGGGGAATGACCTGCACCGTCTTGCCCAGGTACTCGCCGCGGCGCTCCTTGCGGATCACCGATTCGTAGATCTGGCCGGTGGTGAAGTTGTTCACCTTTTTCATGCGGGTCGAGATGAAGCGCTCGTAGTGGCCGAGGTCGAGATCGGTTTCGGCGCCGTCGTCGGTGACGAACACTTCACCGTGTTGCATAGGGCTCATCGTGCCAGGATCGACATTGATGTACGGGTCGAGCTTGAGCATGGTGACTTTGAGGCCGCGCGATTCGAGGATCGCGGCGAGGGAGGCGGCGGCGATCCCTTTACCAAGGGAAGACACGACGCCACCGGTGACGAAGACAAATTTGGTCATTGCAGATAGTGCCGAACGGCACGTGCGGGAAATTGAAATTATACCCTAAAACGGTTATTTCTTCAGCATCGCCCCCGGAAAAATCCGCTACGGCCCGGAAAACCCGGCGTGGCAAAGCTGCAAAAATGGCCGGTTTGGCAATCCGCCGCGACTGTGTCTCAGCGTACAGACCGGTCGCGGCGCGCGGGTCAGAATGGCCACTCATTCTTAGAGGAGGCCATCATGAGCTACACAGAACGCGATGCTTACGGTATGTATGTCGACAACGGCAACAAGGGTCCCGGCCCGGAACTGATGGGCGCGGACACGCTGATCGGCGACCACGTCCACAACCTGAAGAACGAGCACCTGGGCGAGATCAAGGAAATCATGCTCGACATGCGCACCGGCAAGATCGCCTATGCGGTCATGTCGTCCGGCGGCATCCTGACGATCGGCGAAAAGCTGTTCGCCGTGCCGTGGGAAGCGTTGACCCTGGACACGGTCAACAAGCGCTTCACCTTGAACATCGACAAGGAGCGCATCGAGAACGCGCCCGGCTTCGACACCGACCACTGGCCGAACATGGCCAACCAGACGTGGGCGAGCCAGATCCACAGCTACTACGGCACCCGCTACGACAACCTCGACAGCGGTCCGCTGTGATGTCGGCCCTTGTCATGCTGGCCGGCGCGGCCGCGCTGACGGCGACGTTGATGGCGCGGGCGGCGCGCCGGCCGCAGGAGCAGGCGCGGCCGCCGGCCGG
>JBDSKP010000645.1:0-4934 GCA_039916925.1 Duganella sp. | reverse complement strand
GCCACGAAATCCGCACGCCGATGAACAGTATCATCGGCATGGCCCACCTGGCGCTCAAATCGGTCACGCATCCGAAGCAGCGCGACTATCTGCTGAAGATCTACCACTCGGGCCAGCACCTGCTGGGCATCATCAACGATATCCTGGACTTCTCCAAAATCGAGGCGGGCAAGATGGATCTGGAAATGCTTGACTTCACGCTCGACGCGCTGCTGGCTAACATCACCAGCCAGCTGGGCGAGAGCGCGCGCGCCAAGGGGCTGGAACTGGTGTATGAAGTCTGTCCCGGCCTGGCGCGCCAATTGCGCGGCGATCCGTTGCGGCTCGAGCAGGTACTGCTCAACTTCACCAGCAACGCCATCAAGTTCTCCGAGAACGGCAAGGTGCACGTGCGCGCGCGCCAGCTGGAGGATAGCGACTGCCACATCCTGGTGCGCTTCGAGGTCGCCGACCGAGGCATCGGCATGACGCCGGAGCAGATGTCGCAGCTGTTCCAATCGTTCCACCAGGCCGACACGTCGACCACCCGTCGCTACGGCGGCACCGGCCTGGGACTAATCATCAGCAAGCAGCTGGCCGAGTTGATGGGCGGCGGCGTCGGCGTCGATAGCCAGCCGGGCGAGGGCAGCACGTTCTGGTTCACCGCGCGGCTGGCCAAGGGCACGCAGTTCCTGCAACCGAGCGTGGAGGCGGTGCAGCCGGAGGTGCTCGACAGCATACGCGGCGCCTCGATCCTGCTAGTCGAGGACAATATCTTCAGCCAGCAGGTCGGCCAGGAACTGCTGGAGGACGCCGGCGCCACTGTCTGCGTGGCCAACAACGGCAAGGAGGCGATCGACCTGCTGCTCAAGGAGCGTTTCGATTGCGTGCTGATGGACGTTCAGATGCCGGTCATGGACGGCTACGAGACCACGCGCCTGATCCGCGCCCACCCCAAGCTGTCGGGCACCCTGATCATCGCGATGACGGCCAACGCCGGACGCGGCGATCAGGAGCGCTGCCTGGAGGCGGGCATGGACGAATTCGTGACCAAGCCGATCGCGCCCAAGCTGTTGTTTAATATGCTGTCGAAGTGGATGAGCCAACGGGCCAGGTCGGCGACCGGCGCGGCGCGGCCGTTGTCGGCGCCGCCGCCGTCGTATTTCACGATGGCCGACGGCTCCAGCGCGGCGGCGGCAACGACGACCGGGGCGCTGGCGCCGCCCCAACCGCCGGTGCGGACGATGATGGAAGCGGACGTGGAAATACGCGCCCAGGGCGTTGCTCAAGCGAGCTTGCAAACGCTGTCGTCGGGGGCGGTACCGGAGCCTGAACCCATCGACGGCGAGCTGTTCGACCTCGCCGCGTTGGCGCAGACCTTCGGCGGCAAGCAGGACAAGATGCGCAAATACGCGCTGCTGTTTGTCGAATCGGCGCGCGACGGCATGCGCGAGATCGACGTCGCGCTGGCGCGCGACGATCTGCTGTTGCTGTCGGAGCTGGGCCATCGCATCAAATCGTCCGCGCGCGCGGTCGGCGCGATGCGCTTCGGGAATCTGTGTCTGGCGCTGGAGCGGGTGCGGTCGGACCCGGACACGGACAACGCGCGCCGTCTGGTGGCGCAGATGCACGCCATGCTGGTCGTGCTGGACCGGCACATCGCACAGGAGCTGATGGCCCACGCGCCGGGCTAGATAGCAAAGCTATCCAAACTAAGTGTCGTTTTCCGCCGCGCCGGCCCGCGGGGCGCGGACTGGAAGATGGCCGATCCGAACGATTGTCCCCGGCATCGAGGCGAAGCGAAAACCCGCAGGTCCAGGATCCGAAGCGCAAATATGCCGACGATCTCGGAAGTCTCTCCGGGCTTTGACGAAGTGGTTAAGGTCGCGTATTTAGCACGCTAAATCCCGGCGTTATGGCCTCGCGCACGTACACCGATCTTTGCCTTCACCGGGATGCCGGCCTACGTGGGTGTAGCAGCCATAGTGGCCGAAGGACAATGGCTAGTCGACTCCTGGCAAGCGGCGTGGAGCTGGGTACGGTTCGCCTCATGCTGGGGCATGCTGAGCTTGACCACGTAGACCTGTATCTTCAAGTCGATAAGAAGAAGTTGCGCCAAGCGTTTGTTGAGGTGATATGATACTCATTGAGTACACTATAGAAATATGAGCATGACTGACAAACCAATAGCGCAGCAGGAGTTCTTGCGGGACGCGATGAATGCACTGAGCATGACACGTGATGAGTTCGCTGATCGCATCGGCACGAATCGCCGTCGCATCGACAACTGGCTTTTGCCTACGGATTCCAAAGGCTATCGCGAGATGGATGAGATGGCTTGGAAGTTCATTCGGGAGATTTTGAAGCATAAGCAGAAAAGCGCTTGACTATACTCACTGAGTATATATAATGTGAGGTATAGGCAGTGCAGTTTGTATAGCCGCGAAGAAGGAAACGAAAATGCCAACGATCAGTGCTTTTTACGGTCTGATTATTCAGATGTTTTTTAAGGACCATGCGCCGCCGCATTTTCATGTGAAGTACGCAGAGTACAAGGCCATCATCGACATCAAGGGACTCTCGCTCATCGAGGGCAAGTTGCCACGCAGGGCGTTGAGCCTCGTCCTTGATTGGGCTGAACTGCATCAAGTCGAGCGACTGGCAGATTGGCAGTTGTGCCAGGACATGCAAAATCCGAAACCTATTGCCCCTTTGGAGTAAGCCATGGAATGGGATGTTACAGAAGTTAAAGTCGTTGGCGATTTCGCTCTCGCGGTTCGCTTTCAGGACGGAGTTGAAGGAGCGGTGAAGTTCTTGCCGAGTTTTTTTCGTGGCGTATTCACCCATCTGTCGAACCTTGCCGAATTCCAAAAGGTTACGGTTGTTGATGGCGTGGTTACGTGGCCAGGTGATCTTGATCTGGCCCCCGATGCGATGCATGCAGAAATCAAACGCAGTGGCGAATGGCTGCTGAACTGAGGAAAACATGGCGAGCCTGAGTGGAGTCATTTCAGGAGAGTCCACCGTTGAAGGGCAACGAACGCTCTCGCGATCTTGCAACAAGCTGAATCACTCAGTCATAGTGGTGCTGCAAGCCTTTCGAGCAGAGATCAAGCAAAAAGCAATGCCAACAATCAAAAGAGGAGCATGACGTTTTGATGTCGACAATCATACATGCCATGCGGCATGATCTTGGGTTAGATTGGGGTAGGCCGCCTGCGGCGGGAAGGAGGATAATCGCCGCATGCTGTCCGTGCCTGAGATTCAAGCTACCGCTTCGGCGGGCATAGCCTGCGGCATCCCCATCGATGCCGATAAATCCGGGTGGCGACGCGACGGCGCCGCGCTGGCAGTTCATCAAACGTTCAGGCTAGATGAGCGATAATAGCGTTTTGACCGCGCTTCGTCCCCGATAAAGAGTCTTATGCAACCCAGCATCACCCCCGGCTTGTTGATTTTGCACGGCAATCAAATGGAGCAGCTGCGCGCGGCCGTGTTCCAGTGGCTGCGCAATCACCCGCTCGGGGCGCTCGAATCGGACATCTTCCTGGTGCAGTCGAACGGCGTGGCCGAGTGGCTCAAGATCGCGCTGGCCGAGGAGATGGGCGTGTGCGCCGCCACCCGCGTGGCGCTGCCGGCCCGTTTTCTGTGGGAGACCTATCGCGGCATGCTGGGACGCGACCGGGTGCCGGTCCGTTCAGCCTTCGACAAGGGCCCGCTGACGTGGCGCCTGATGCGCTTGTTGCCGACCCTGCTGGCCGATCCCGTCTTCGCGCCGCTGCGCCACTTCCTGGCCGACGGCGAGGCGGAACGCCGCCTGCAACTGGCCGAGCGGCTGGCCGACTTGTTCGACCAGTACCAGGTCTATCGCGCCGACTGGCTCGACGACTGGGCGCGCGGGCGCGACCAGATGCGCAGCGCGCGCGGCGAAGCGGTGCCGCTGCCGGACGACCAGCGCTGGCAGGGCCAGTTGTGGCGCGCGGTGATCGCCGACGTCGATCCCGAGGAGCGCGACCTGGGGCGCGCCACGGTGCACACGGAATTCGTGCGCGCGGCCGCCGCCGGCGAAGCGCCGCTGGGCCGCCTGCCGCGCCGCATCGTCATCTTCGGCGTCTCGGCGCTGCCGTATCAAAGCCTGCAGGCGCTCGCCTCGCTGGCGCGTTACGCGCAAGTGGTGCTGGCCGTGCCCAATCCGTGCCAGTTTTATTGGGGCGACATCATCGAAGGGCGCGACCTGCTGCGCTCCGCGCACCGCCGCCAGCAACTGCGCAATGGCCAGGATCTGGGCCAGATTCCGCTCGAAGAACTGCATGCGCACAGCCATCCGTTGCTGGCCAGCTGGGGGCGCCAGGGGCGCGACTTCGTCCGCATGCTCGACGAATTCGACGAGGCGTCGGCCAGCGCGGCTGCCATCGCCAGCGAGACTGGCGACGAAGACCACGTGGCGCCGCTGCGCATCGATTTGTTCAGCGATGGCGAAGGCGACACGCTGCTGTCGCAGGTGCAGGCGGCCGTGCGCGACCTGCTGCCGTTGTCCGAGCACCCGCACGTACCGCCGCCGGACGAGGACCGTTCGATCGAATTCCACATCACCCACAGCGTGCAGCGCGAGGTGGAGGTGCTGCACGATCAGTTGCTGAAGATGTTTGCCGGCGCCGAGGACGGCGCGGCGCCGCTGCGGCCGCGCGACGTGGTGGTGATGGTGCCGGACATCGATACCTTCTCGGCCGCCATCCACGCGGTGTTCGCGCAGCACCGGCGCGGCGACGCGCGCTACATTCCGTTTGAAATCGGCGACGTCAACGACCGTAGCGTCAATCCGCTGCTGGTGGCGCTCGAATGGCTGTTGCGATTGCCCCAGCAGCGCTGCCGCCAAAGCGAGATCCGCGACCTGCTGGACGTGCCGGCGCTGGCGTCGCGCTTCGGCCTGGGCGAGGAGGACTTGCCGACGCTGG
>JBDSKP010000644.1:0-1960 GCA_039916925.1 Duganella sp. | reverse complement strand
GCCCTCGACGATGGTGCGCAGTTGCGGCTGGATATCGTCGCGCAGCTTGGCGAAGCTGCCCCAGCTGGCCTTGTCGGCCGGGATTTCCGTCGTCGCCAGCCACTTGCCGTTCATGTGGGTGAACAGGTCGTCCTGCACGCGCACGGCCGGATCGATGTATTCGGTGGCGATGCCGGATGTCATGGTGTGGCTGGCCGCGCCGGTGGTGGCGGCGGCATTGGCTGGACTGGCACTTTTGGTGGTGTCCGCGGCGCCGGCCAAACCTGCGATCAGGCTCAGCATCAATGCACTTACGAGATGACGTTTCACAGAAAATCCTTCAAAGGTAAAAAGGCAAACCCGGTGCGCGTCTGGTGATACGCACGCGTCCCCGCATGGCCTTGCGGGTGAGCGGCCATCGCACGATGCATGGCCTGCACGACTTTATATCACAGCGTTGTCACTGTTACCAGATGATGACACGCTGTTCCGGCGCCACATACATCTTGTCGCCCGGCTTGACGCCAAAGGCGTCGTAGAAGCCCGGCTGGTTGACCATGGTGCCGTTGGCGCGGAACTGTCCCGGCGAATGCGGATCGGTTTTCACCTGCAGGATCTGCTGCTCGTCGCGCATGCGCACGCGCCACACCTGGCCGAAGCCCATGAAGAAGCGCTGGTCGCCGCTCAGGCCGTCGATCACCGGCGCCGGCTTGTCGCCCAGCGACAGCTTGTAGGCCTTGTAGGCGATCGCCACGCCGGAATTGTCGGCGATGTTCTCGCCCAGGGTCAGCTCGCCGTTGACGTTGTAGCCCTTGATCGGGCTGTAGGCGCCGTACTGCTTGACCAGCGCGTCGGTCTTGGCCTTGAAGTTGGCGCGGTCTTCCCTGGTCCACCAGTCGCGCAGGTTGCCGTCGCCGTCGGCCTGGCTGCCGCCGTCGTCGAAGCCGTGGCTGATCTCGTGGCCGATCACCGCGCCGATGGCGCCGTAGTTGACGGCGTCGTCGGCCCGGGCGTCGAAGAACGGCGGTTGCAGGATGGCGGCCGGGAACACGATCTCGTTCATCGTCGAGTTGTAGTAGGCGTTGACGGTCTGCGGCGTCATGCCCCATTCCTCGCGGTCGATCGGCTTGCCCAGCTTGTTGATCATGCGCTGGTTGGCGAAGTTGGCCGCGCGCAACACGTTGCCGATCAGATCGGACTTGGCGATCGCCAGCGACGAGTAGTCGCGCCACTGCGACGGGTAGCCGATCTTGGGCGTGAACTTGGCCAGTTTGGCCTGCGCCTCCTGCTTGGTCGCCGGCCCCATCCAGTCGAGCCCGTCGATGCTGGTCTTGTACGAGGCCAGCAGGTTTTTCACCAGCTGGTCCATGCGCGCCTTGCGCTCGGGCGGGAAGTACTCGGCCACGTACAGCCGGCCCAGGCCCTCGCCGATCGCGCGCTCGACCAGTGCCACGCCGCGTTTCCAGCGCGGCTCCTGCACCGCCACGCCGGTCAGCGTGGTGCTGTAGAAGTCGAAGCTGGCGTCGGCGAAGTCCTTCGACAGGTACGGCGACGCGCCGCGCAGCAGCTGCCAGGTGAAGTAGGCCTTCCACGTGGCCAGGTCGGTGTGCTCGAGCGCCGCGTTGAAGCCGGCCAGGTAGCTCGGCTGGGCGACGATCACGTAGTCGACCTTGCTGGCCACGCCGGCCGCCGCCAGCGCGTGGCCCCAGTCGTAGGCGGGCGCCAGCTCGGGCAGCTTGGCGATCGGCGTCTTGTTGTAGCGTTTGACGGGGTCGCGGTTCTGCACCTTGGTCCACTGCGCCTCGGCCAGCGCCGTTTCCAGCGCGACGATGGCCTTGGCGTCGGCCGCCGGCTCCTTCTCGCCGGCCAGCTTGAGCGTCCGGGCGATGTGCGCCTCGTACTTGACCAGGATGGCGGCCAGCTTGGCGTCGTCTTTTTTCAGATAGTAATCGCGGTCCGGCAGGCCCAGGCCGCTTTGCGA
>JBDSKP010000643.1:0-4669 GCA_039916925.1 Duganella sp. | reverse complement strand
TCATCACCGCCGAGCTGCTCGACTGCCTGCCGCCGGCCCGTATCCTCATCATCAACAACCCGCACAACCCGACCGGCGCGGTGCTCACGCCGGCCGAAATCGACTGCATCGGCGCGTGGCTCAAGCGCACCGGCACCCGGGCCATCGTCGACGAAAGTTACGAGAAGCTGATCTTCGACGGCGCCCACGTCAGCCTGGCCTCGCGTCCGGACTGGCGCGAACTGGGCGTCGTCACGTTGTTCTCGGCCTCGCAAAGCCACGCCATGATGGGCTGGCGCGCCGGCTTCGCGGTGGCGCCGCCGCAACTGGTGACGGCGATGGAAACCTTGCAGGGCCCGATCACGGCCGCCGCGCCGATGCTGACCCAGCTGGCGCTGGCGGCGGCCTTCGAATCGGCCCAACCGCCCGGCATGATGGCCGACTACCGCGCCCGCCGCGACCTGGTGCTCGAGCTGACGGCTGGCCTGCCGTGGCTGACGATGCATCTCCCCGCCTCCGGGCCGTACCTGTGGGCCGACGTCTCGCGGCTGACCATGGACACCAACGCGCTGGCCGAACGGCTGCTGGCCGAGCGCTCGGTGGCGGTGATGCCGGGCGAGGCGCTGGGCGTGCCGGGCCACATCCGCCTCGGCTACATTTCGGACGATGTGGCCACGCTGCGGCGCGGCGTGCTGGCCATCGTCGAATTCGGCAATGCGCTTTACCGCGCCCACTGAGCCGCTGTGGCCTTCCTCCTTTTTCAACTCAATACGCTGCGCGGCCGGCTGATTTTGCTGGTGGCGCTGGCGATCGCGCCGATCGCCGTGATGACCATCGTCAGCGGCGTGCGGGAACATGAACACGCCATCCGCGTGGCCGAGGACAACCTGCAGCGGCTGACCAACCTGGCCGCCGCCAACGAGGCGCAATCGATCGAGAGCGCGCGACAGATCCTGCGCGACCTGTCGAGCGTACCCGACCTGACGGGCGACCAGGCCCATTGCAGCCGCCTGCTGGCCAGCATGCAGAAGCAAAACCCCGACTACGCCAACTTCGGCCTGATCCAGCTCAACGGCGACGTCACCTGCAGCGCCGTCCCGTCCAAGACCCCGGTCAACCTTGGGGACCGCACGCATTTCCGCCGCGCCGTCCATTTGCGCCGCTTCGTCGCCGGCGGCTACGTCTTCGGCCGGGTGATCCAGAAGCACACCGTCAACCTCACCTATCCGCTGCTCGACGAGGGCCTGCAGGTGCAGGCCGTGTTGTTCGCCGCGCTGGACCTGACCAAGCTCGATCGCTTCGTCGCCGATATCCAGCTGCCGCCAGGTTCGCTGCTGATGACCGCCGACTCCGAGGGCCAGATCATCGCCCGCAAGCCCCATCCGGAGCAATGGTACGGCAAGCAGGTATGGCCCGAGATGCGCGCGGCGATGGCTGGCGAACCGGGCAAGCCGGTGCTGCTGACCGGGCCGGACGGCGTCGAGCGTCTGCACCGCTTCGCCCGCGTCGGCGCCAAGGGGCTGTCCGACTATACCGTCACGATCGGCATCCCGGCCGACGACATCACCAAGGCCGCGCGGCGCGACCAGAAGCTCGACCTGCTGGCGCTGTCGGCGACGCTGATCCTGGCGCTGCTGGCGGCGTGGTTCGTCGGCGACGTGCTGGTGCTGCGCCGGGTCAAGCGGCTGGCCATCACCGCCAACAGCATCGCCTCCGGCTCGCTGGGCGCGCGCAGCGGCATCGCCTACGGCAAGGAGGAGATCAGCGAACTGGCGCGCGCGCTCGACGCCATGGCCGCCGCGCTGCAGGAAAAGGAATTGCAGCACCTGCAGGCCGAGACCCAGCTGCGCCAGGCGGACCAGCGCAAGGACGAATTCCTGGCGATGCTGGCGCACGAGCTGCGCAACCCGCTGGCGCCGATCAGCGCCGGCGCCCAGCTGCTCCAGAGCGGCAACGCCAGCCCGCAGGCGGTCGAGCGCACCGCCGGCATCATCGTGCGCCAGGTCACCCACATGACGCGCCTGGTCGACGACCTGCTCGACGTCTCGCGCGTCACGCGCGGCCTGGTGACGTTGACGCGCGTGCCGCTGAACGTGGCCAACGTCATCGCCGACGCCGTCGAGCAGGCCGACCCGATGATGCGCGCCAAGCAGCACCACTTCGAGCTGGCACTGCCGGAGACGCCGCTGCAGGTGATGGGCGACCATAAACGACTGGTGCAGGTGCTGGTCAATGTGCTCAACAACGCGGCCAAGTACACGCCGGCCGGTGGCACCATCCGCCTGCTGGTACGCGCCGAGGCGGACGAGGTCACGATGATCATCAGCGACAACGGCATCGGCATGTCGGAGGAATTGCGCGGCCGCGTGTTCGAGCTGTTCGCCCAGGCCGACCGCAATTCGGACCGCTCGCAGGGCGGGCTGGGACTGGGGCTGGCGCTGGTCAAGACGCTGGTCGAACTGCACGGCGGCACGGTGTCCGTCGACAGCGCCGGCGACCAGAAAGGCAGCACCTTCACCATCAAGCTGCCCGGTTCGGCCGGCCCGCGGCCGCCGGCGCCGGTCAAGCCGATTCCCAAGCCGCAAACCAGGCTGCAGGTGCTGGTGGTCGACGATAACATCGACGCCGCGCAAACGCTGCAGCTGCTGCTCGAGACGGTCGGCCACGAGGTCTTCGTCGCCCACACGGCCCACGCCGGGCTGGAGATCGCCCAGGCGATCGGGCCGCGACTGTGCCTGCTCGACATCGGCCTGCCCGACATCAGCGGCAACGACCTGGCGCGCGGGTTGCGCCAACTGCCGCGGACGGCCAACGCCGTCCTGGTGGCGGTGACCGGGTACGGGCGCCGCGAGGACAAGGAACTGGCCAAGGACGCCGGCTTCGACCATTATTTCGTCAAGCCGCTCGATGTCGACGGCCTGCTGGCGATGATCGCCACACTCCACTAATTAACAGGACCCCGATGACCGCAAGCCCCCTGCTCCTCGCCATCGCCGGCGCCGCCCTGACGCTCGCGCTGCAGACCCAGGCCTCCGCCCAAGACCAAGACCGCGGCATGGCGCGCATCGCGGCGCAGCCGTCGGTGAAAAAGGCGCTGGCCTACATCGAAAAGAACGAGCCGACGACCACCGCCAACACGCTGGCGATCAACGCCATCCCGGCGCCGACCTTCGCCGAGGGCGCGCGCGCCGCCGACTACCTGGCGCGCATGAAGGCGGCCGGCCTGCGCGACGTACATCTGGACGAAGCGGGCAACGTGCTGGGCACCTATCGCGGCAGCGGCAAGGGGCCGACCATCGTGCTGGCGGCCCATCTCGACACGGTCTACCCGGCCGGCACCGACCTGACCGTGCGCGAAAAGGACGGCCGCATGTACGCGCCGGGCATCGCCGACAACGCGCGCTCGCTGGCGGCCATGCTCACCATCGTCAACGCCATGCGCGACGCTGGCATCGCCACCGAGGGCGATGTCCTGGTCTGCGCCAACGTCGGCGAGGAGGGCCTGGGCGATCTCAAAGGCGTCAAGCACCTGTTCGGCCAGCGCAAAGACATCAAGGCCTTCGTCGGCCTGGAGCCGGCGCTCGGCGCGGACGGCGACCCGGTCACCCACATCGGCACCGGCAGCCGCCGCTTCCAGGTCACGCTGCGCGGTCCGGGCGGCCATAGCTACGAAGGCTTCGGCCTGCCGTCGGCGGTGCACGCGGCCGGCCGCGCCATCGCCCGCATCGACGAGGTGCGCGTGCCGGCCGAACCCAAGGTCACCTTCAACGTCGGCGTGATCCACGGCGGACAATCGGTCAACAGCATCGCCGCCGAGACCAGCATGCTGATCGACATCCGCTCGGCCGACGCGCCCTTGCTGGCCAAGGTCGAACAACAGATCAAGGCGGCGATCCAGCAGGGCGTGGACGAGACCAACCAGCGCTGGAACAGCAAGGCCATCACCGCCGAGATAAAACTGATCGGCGACCGCCCCGCCGGCCAGATGGCCAAGGACTCGGCGATCGTCAAACTGGCGCTGGCGGCGGCCACCGCGCAAGGCCGGCCGGCGGCGCTCGACAGCGCCCACTCGACCGACGCCAACCTGCCGATGAGCCTGGGCATCCCGGCCATCACCATGTCCGGCGGCGGCAGCTCGGGCGGCTACCACTCCGAAAAGAACGAGTGGTGGTCGCCGAAGAACGCCCACACCGGACCGCAAAACGTGATGCTGACCATCCTCGGCCTGGCTGGCATCCAGGGCGTGTCGCCGCCGGCCATCCCATAAGGGGAGCACCGCCACGGTAAGGCGCGCATTTAATCCAGTTCAATATCGGTTCAAACCACATCGTGACCCGCAAACTGCTAAAATGCGAAGCACCACACGCCAAACAGGGACCGAGATGCCGAAACCGGAACAGGAACAGAAACCAGAATCGAAGCCCACCGGCTACCGCAGCGGCGAGGCGGCGCGCCTGGCTGGCCTGCCGGTGGAAACGCTGCGCGTGTGGGAGCGCCGCTATGGCGTCTCCGACGTCGACCGCTCGCCGCACGGCCAACGCTTGTACTCGGCCGACCAGGTGCGCCGGCTTGGCCTGCTCAAGCGCGTGGTCGACCAGGGACACGCGATCGGCACCGTCGCGCGGCTCGAAGCCGACGAACTGATCGCCCTGGCCGGCGCCGCGCCCTCGGGAGCCGCCACGCAAACGCT
>JBDSKP010000642.1:0-4507 GCA_039916925.1 Duganella sp. | reverse complement strand
TCAAACGGTAGGCCGAGCGGTTGAAACCGGTGGCGCCTTCGCCGCTGCCGGGCGCGCCGTTTTGATTCCACGGGATAATGTTGTTATTCGCGTCATAGGTGAAGTCCTCCTGGTCGGCGAAGAAATGGCCTGGCGGCGCGTAGCCGGAAAAGTTCGGCCGGCGCGGCACGAACGCCAGTTCCGGATGCCCCTGCCTGATCGACGAGGTCTGGTCGACTGCCGAGCGCTCGCGGTCGCGCGAGTACACCGCTCCCTGTTTTGAGTAGCCGAAATGGCCCATCAGCTTGCTCGCGCCGTCGGCGCTGGTGATACCAAAAGTTAAAGCGATTTTCTTTTTGAAGTCGTCGCCCGCCTGGCTCTTTCCCGCCAGCGTGTCGAGCAGTACGCCGTTGAAATTTTTCTGCAAGATGATATTCGCCACGCCGGCCACGGCGTCCGAGCCGTAGGTGGCCGACGCGCCGCCCGTTAATAATTCCACCCGTTCGATAAAATCCGTGGGGATGGTGTTGAGGTCGACCGCCGTGTCGCCGGGCACGCCGGAAACAAACCGGCGGCCATTGACCAATACCGGGGTGCGCGAATCGCCGAGATTGCGCAAATTGACCGTCGTGACGCCGGCGCTTGATGTGAGGAAATTCGAATTGCCCCTGCTGAGCGTCGGCGTTCCCATCGTCGGATTTTTTTGAAGTAATTCCTGCACATTCGTCGCACCGGAGGCCGCTATATCGGCCGAGCTTAATATCTGCAACGGCGACGGCGATTCGGCGGCGGGGGAGGCGATACGGGAGCCGGTAATCAGCACTTTCTGCATGGGTTCGGCAGATTCCTGGGCATTGGCGTTATATGCGCCGAATGCCAAGCCGCCGGCGCCGATCATGTGTACCGAACGGGCGAGCAATCTTTCTCTTATCATTATTGGTCTCCATTGGATTATTAATGGGATGTCACCGTTTAATAGACAGTAGAGGTGGCCGAGGAGTTCCCTGGCGTTGTAAGCTCGTTTTTGGCTTTTACGTGCCAATTTCGAGCATGATTTCAGGGCGAAATGTCCTTGGGAACGAAAATGGGGACGAAAAAAAGCCGGGACGCGTCCCGGCGGCATTGCTAGCGGAGGAATCCGCCGAACCGGCTACTTATAAATACCGGAACCGACCAGCATATCGTCGACCTTCTCGACGTAACCGGATTTCGATTCGACGGCCTTGGTGACGGGATTCGGCCATTTGAAATCGACCCAGCCGCTGCCTTTGGTTTTAGCCACATCCACCATTTCCTTGATCATCGGCTTGCCCTCGTTATCTTTGAGGCCGATCAGCGGCTTGCCGACCATTTTGGGATTATTCCCGTGCGCTAAAGCCACGCCATTTAAATCATAAACATACACATATAAATCGCGGTCGTGGAAAGAGGTATTGGCTGGATCGGAAATGGCGGCGAAGGCCTTTTCCTTGCCGTCGGATTTAATCAGCGCGACCGCCCGCTTGACCATCGCGACGGCTTCTTCCTTGTTGCCCTTGTCGGCCGCGAACGCGGTCGTGGACATGGCCAACAGGCTCAATGCCACGGCTCCCAATAATGTTTTCATATCGATTCTCCAAGGTAAATGAGACTACTGTGGCGTGCCGCCCTCTAATTATTCTCGCCTCACATAGTACTGCACTTGATCAAGAGGTCTGTTGTTGGTCGGCAACGTGAGGCCCAAAGATGAGTTGCCAAAGCGCCAACACGTTGGGGACGTGGGCCGCCATCAGCGCCGGGTCGACCCTGGCCATGTCCTGGCCCTGCAGGCGCAGCTGGTGCTGCAGCTTGCGTAACTGGCGGTAAGCGTCGCCGACGCTGGCGGCCAGCTCGGCCGGGATCAAACCGAGCTCGCCGAACATTTTGAGCAGCGTGATATTGCCGATGTTGGTGGTCAGTTGCGGGTAGGTCGACGCGTGCTGCAACACCAGATACTGGACGATGAATTCGATATCGATCATGCCGCCCGGGTCCTGTTTCAGGTCGAATAGCTGGCTGAGGTTGGGCTTGGCGTCCACCATCCGCTTGCGCATGGCCACCACTTCGCGCCGCAGCGGACCGTCGGCCGGGCGCTGCTGGCGCAGCACCGCCTCGCGGATCTGCTCGAAGCGCTCGCCGATGGCGGCGTCGCCGGCGCAAAAGCGCGCGCGCGTCAGCGCCTGGTGCTCCCACACCCAGGCGGCGCCGTTCTGGTACTTCTCGAACGAGGCCACGCTTGACACCATCATGCCGCTGGCGCCGTCCGGGCGCAGCGCGGTGTCGATGTCGAACAGGATGCCGGCCGGCGTTTGCGATGTCATCCAGGTAATAAAACGCTGCGCCAGCTTGGCGTACTGGGCCGGGGCGTCCTGGTCCGGGTCGTCATACAGGAAGATCACGTCCAGATCGGACACGTAGCCCAGCTCCTTGCCGCCCAGCTTGCCGTAGGCGATGACGGCGAAGCGCGGCACCTCGCGGTGGCGGGTGGCGATCGTCTGCCAGATGGCCTTGATGGCGGCGTCGACGATGGTGTCGGCCAGCGCCGACAGATGGTCGGCCAGCTTTTCCACCGTCAGGTCGCCGGCCAGGTCCTGCGCCAGCAGGTGGAACAGCTGGGCGTGGTGGATTTCGCGCAGGATATCCATCTGGCGCTCGGTGTCGCCCGGCGCGGCGGCCAGTTGCAGCGCCAGGTCGTGCGCCACGGCGGCCTGGTCGAACACGGCGTTGTGGACGCGGTCGTCGAGCAGCTCGTCGAGCAGGATAGGGTGCAGGCTGAGGAATTGCGCCGCCCAGCCGCTGGCGTGTACCATGCGGATCACGCGCGCCAGCGTGTGCGGGTACTCGGTCAGCAGCGACAGGTAGGCCGAGCGGCGCGCCACCGCCTCGAGGAAGTCGAGCAGGCGGCCCAGGGTGGCCATCTGGTTGCCGCCGCTCGATTCGGCCGAACACTGGACGATCAGCGGCAGCGCCGCGTTGACCAGGCCCAGCAGGCGGTTGCGGCTGGCCTCGGGCAGCGATTGCAGGCGCGGCGCCTGCCAGGTGGCGACCAGGCGCTTGGTCGCCACCTCGGGCGCGTCGAAGCCGAGTTCGGCGAAGCGGGCGATCATCGCGTCGCGGTTGTCGGGATCGGCGCATTCGTTGCTCGATTGCGGGTTGATGTCGTTCTCGCTGCCGCTGGTCTTGTCCGAGAACATCTCGTCGAACTGCCCGGCGACGAACTGGCGGTGCGCCTCCAGCTGGGTCAGCAGGGTGGCCGCGTCGGGCAGGCCCATCATCTGCGCCACCAGCAGCTGGTCGGCCTCGTTGGCCGGCAGCGTGTGGGTCTGGGCGTCGTCCAGGTATTGCAAGCGGTGTTCGAGATTGCGCAGGAAGGTGTAGGAAGCGAGCAGTTGGTAGACGATGGCGTGGCTTAACAAGCCTTTTTCGGCGATGACGCGCAAGGTGGCGCGGGTCGAGCGGTCGCGCAGCGCGGCGTCGCGGCCGCCCCGGATCAGCTGGAACACCTGCGCCAGGAACTCGATTTCGCGGATGCCGCCGCGGCCCAGCTTGACGTTGTTGCTGCGGTCCGGGTGCAGCCGCTCCTGGCGGTTGACCTCGGCGCGGATCTGGGCGTGCATGTTGCGGATGGCGTCGATGACGCCGAAGTCGAGGTAGCGGCGGAATACGAAAGGCCGCGCGATCGCCTCGAGCGCGGCGATGTCGTCGGCGGTGCCGGTGACGGCGCGCGCCTTGACCCACGCGTAGCGCTCCCACTCGCGGCCCTGGACGATCAGATATTGCTCCACCATGTTGAAGCTGGCCGCCAGCGGGCCGGAGCCGCCGTTCGGCCGCAACGCCATATCGACGCGGAACGTGTAGCCATCTTCCGTGATCTCCGCGATGGCGGCGATCAGCTTCTTGCCCAGGCGGATGAAATACTCGTGGTTGGACAGGCTGCGCTGGCCCGGCGCGGCGGCCACGCTGTCGCCGTCCTCCGGATAGACGAAGATCAGGTCGATGTCGGACGAGACGTTGAGCTCGCGGCCGCCCTGTTTGCCCATCGCCAGCACGATCAGTTCCTGCGGCAGGCCCGATTCGCGCCCGGTCGGCACGCCGTGGGCGGCGCGCATCTCGGCGTCGAGCTCGCGCAGGTGGCGCCCGATGGCGAAGTCGGCCAAGCGCGTCATCGTTTCGACCACCTCGGCCAGATTGGCCTGGCCGGCCAGGTCGCGGCGGATCAGCGCGCACACCAGCAGATTGCGCAGCCGGCGCATGGCGCGCGCCAGCGGCAGCGGCGGCGCGCCCTGCGGCACGGCGGCGGCCTCGCGCGCCAGATACTCGTCCAGATCGACCTGGGCCAGCGACAGTTGCGCCAATTCATCGGCTTTGGCGGCGCGGTCGGGCGCGGCGGCCAGCCAGCGTTGATAGAAGCGGGAGGCGGAGGGTGTCACTGACGGTGCGTTCATAGACTGCTATTTTCCCCATACGAATAAGTTGGCGCCCGCCGCACGCGTAAGACCGCCGCCAACAG
>JBDSKP010000641.1:0-6978 GCA_039916925.1 Duganella sp. | reverse complement strand
GGGATCGCAGCTTCATGGAACGCCTGTTCGAACGCGCCAAGGCGGCGGAAAAATTCGGCGTGCCGTTCACCTTGTCGACGATGAGCATCTGCTCGATCGAGGACATCGCCGCCAACACCAGCAAGCCTTTCTGGTTCCAGCTGTATGTGATGAAGGACCGTGAATTCATCAACCGCCTGATCGACCGCGCCAAGGCCGCGCGCTGCTCGGCGCTGGTGTTGACGCTCGACTTGCAGGTGCTCGGCCAGCGTCACAAGGACCTGCGCAACGGCCTGTCGGCGCCGCCCAAACTGACCATCGCCAACATGATCAACCTCGCCACCAAGCCGCGCTGGTGCCTCGGCATGCTGGGCACCAAGCGCCGCAGCTTCGGCAATATCGTCGGCCACGCGACGTCGGTGTCGGACATGTCGTCGCTGTCGTCGTGGACCAGCCAGCAGTTCGATTTGAGCCTGTCGTGGAAGGATGTCGAGTGGATCAAGCAGCGCTGGGGCGGCAAGTTGATCATCAAGGGCATCATGGACGCGGAGGACGCGCGCCTCGCCGTCGAAAGCGGCGCCGACGCGCTGATCGTCTCCAACCACGGCGGCCGCCAGCTCGATGGCGCGCAGTCGTCGATCGGCGCGCTGCCGGCGATCGTCGAGGCGGTGGGCAGGCAGATCGAAGTGCACATGGACGGCGGCATCCGCTCCGGCCAGGACGTGATCAAGGCGGTGGCGCTGGGCGCGAAGGGCGTCTATATCGGACGGCCGTTCCTGTACGGCCTGGGCGCGATGGGCGAGCAGGGCGTGAGCAAATGTCTGGACATTATCCGCAACGAGGCCGATCTGACGATGGCCTTTTGCGGACTGCGTGATTTGCGGCACGTCGACCGCAATATACTTCTTCCCGGGACCTATTGAGAGGACAACCATGAAAGACCACGATCTGAATCCCAAAGTCGACGCCTACATCGCGGGTCTCAAGCACTGGACGGACGAGGTGAACGAGTTGCGAACGATCTGCCTCGACAGCGGACTGGCCGAGGACTTGAAGTGGGGTGTGCCGTGCTACACGCTCGACGGCCGTAACGTGGTGTTGATTCATGTGTTTAAGGAGTACTGCGCGCTGCTGTTCTTCAAGGGGGCGCTGTTGAAGGACGCGAAGGGCATCCTGGTCCAGCAGAGCGCCAACGTGCAGGCGGCGCGGCAGGCACGCTTCACCGGCCTGGAGGAGATCGTCAAGCTGAAAACGCCGCTGAAGAAGTACATCGCCGAAGCGGTGGCGGTGGAAAAATCCGGGCTGAAGGTGGAGTTGAAGACGGCCGACGACTTCGAGATTCCCGGGGAATTCCAGGACCGGCTCGATGAGATGCCGGCGCTGAAAACCGCGTTCGCGGCGTTGACGCCGGGGCGGCGCCGGGCCTACCTGCTGCATTTTGCCGGCGCCAAGCAGTCCAGGACCCGCGCCGCGCGGGTGGAAAAATCCATCCCCGACATCCTCCGCGGCAAAGGGCTGGACGACTGACCAGGCCCCGTCAGCCGGCGCCGTACTGCGCCTTGACCCACTCCCGCAGCAGCAGCGTGGCCGGCCGCGCGGCCGCGCGCGGGCTGTGGACCAGGTCGTAGCGGTGGCTCTCCAGCTTCATCGCGAAGGGCCGCACCAGCACACCGGCCGCCAGTTCCTCGGCCACCAACGTCAGGCTGAGCAGGCCGATGCCCTGGCCCGCGACGGTCGCCTGCACGGCGTGGATCTCGTCGGTGAATGTCAGTCCCGAATCGGCATCGACGCCGGATAATCCGGCCTTGTCGAGCCAGTGCCGCCAGACGGGCGAGCGCTCGTTGTGCCTGGCCGCTGTCCATTCGAAATGCACCAGCGTGGCCCGGCGCAGATCGTCCGGCGCCGCCGGCGCCAGGCGCGGCACGCACACCGGCGCGAAATAATCCTGGAACAAGGGCTCGACGATCAGTCCCGGATAATGGCCGCTGCCGTAGCGGATCGCCGCGTCGGCGCCGGTGTCGAGATCGACGGGCGTGTTCGATGCGTCAAGGCGTAGCGTCCAGCCGGGGTGGGCGTCGCGGAACGTGCCGGCGCGCGGCGCCAGTCGCCGCGCCATGAAGGCCACGGTGGACGACAGCGTGGCGACCCGCGCGCCCGCGTGCGGGCGCAGCGCGGCGATGGCCGACGCGAAATGGTCGAGGCCATCGCGCAGCACCGGAAACAGCTGATGCCCGGCCGCCGTCAGGTCGACCCGGCGGGTGCCGCGGGCGAACAGTTTGACGCCCAGCAGGTCCTCCAGCTGCTTGATCTGGTGGCTCACCGCCGTCGGCGTGACGTTCAATTCGTCGGCCGCTTCTTTAAAGCTCAGCCGTCTCGCCGCCGCCTCGAACGTCCTCAGCGCGCCCAGCGGGGGAAGTTTTCTCATGGCTTAGTTCAGTTCATCCATTGGCTGAAGTTTCATCGTTTGTGGACCGCGCTACGGTTGGCCATACTGGATCACATCAGAAGCGTGCCACGCCTGATTCTACTTCAACCATCGAACGAGGAACCGCCATGAACATTGAACAGATCGTCACCCATCCCGACCCGTACGCTCCCTACCTGTTGTCGCAGGCGATACGCGCCGGCGGCCTGTTGTTCGTCTCCGGCCAGGCCGGCTACGGCGACGACGGCGCCATCGTCGGCGTCGGCGATTTCGACCGGCAGGCCGACCAGGCCTTCAGCAACCTGCGGCGCGCGCTGACGGCCGGCGGCTCGGGCCTGGAGCGCGTCGTCAAGGTGACGATCTTCCTGACGTCGATGTCGCATTTCCCCAAGATCGTCGAGTTGCGCCGGCGCTGGTTTCGCGCACCCTATCCGGCGGACACCATTGTCGAGATCCAGGCCCTGTACTCGCCCGACGCGATGATCGAAATCGAAGCGGTGGCGCTGGCCGCGGACGACCAGCCTTGAGCGCGCCGGCGGGCGGGACAGGCGGCCGTTAGCCGACCACGTTGCGCGGCGCGCCCGCCTGCCACGCCTCGACGTTGTCGATCAACTGGTCGGCCAGCACCTGCATCGCCTGCGAACTGGCCCAGGCCGAGTGTGGCGTGAGGATGAAGTTCGGCAGCCGCAGGTTGAGCAGCACGTTGTCCGCCGGCGGCGGCTCTTGCGTCAGCACGTCGAAGCCGGCGCCGGCGATCACGCCGGTGCGCAGCGCGTCGGCCAGCGCCAACTCGTCCACCAGGCCGCCGCGCGCGGTGTTGATCAGCAGCGCCGAGCTTTTCATGCGTATCAACTCCTTGGCGCAGATGATGTTGCGCGTCTTGTCGTTGAGCGGCAGGTGCAGGCTGAGGACGTCGGAGGTCTCCAGCAGCTCGTCCCACGGGACCTGCTTGACGCCTTCGTCCGTCACCGGCGAGCGGTTGAACACCACCACCTCCATGCCGAAGGCGCGCGCGATGTGCGCCACCGATTTGCCCAGCGCGCCGTAGCCGGCCAGGCCCAGGCGACTGCCCGCCAGATCGGAGACCGGATGGCCGAACAGGCAGAATCGCTCGGACTTTTGCCACAGCCCCGCCTCGATATCCCCGCGGTAGGCCACCAGCTGGCGGCGCAGCGCGAGGATCAGCGCGAAGGTATGCTCCGGCAGCGTGTGCACCGCGTAGTTGCGGATGTTGGAGACGACGATGCCGCGCTCGCGGCAGGCCGCCAGGTCGACGATGTCGGTGCCGGTGGCGGCCACCGCGATCATCTTCAGGTCCGGCAGCCGCGCCAGGTCGTCGACGCGCAGCGGCACCTTGTTGGTGATGGCGATGGTGGCGCGCGCGTCGAGCAGGCGCGGCGCGGCGTCGGCCGCGCGGGTGGCGGGATACTCGGTCCATTCGTGCGCGAAGGACGGCTTGCGGACCTTGGCGATGACGCTGTCGCGGTCGAGGAAAACGATGCGGTGGGCTTCAGTCATGGGGCGACCTCGTAGGATGCGGCGCGCGCCGCCGGCGGCGGAGCCTTCGGCAGGCGCATGCCTGGATGGTTGGAAAACAGTTCGGCGACCCATTCGACGAACACCCGCACCTTGGCCGACAGGTGGCGGTTTTGCGGATAGACCACGTGCACCGGTATCGAGTCGGAGCTCCATTCCGGCAGCACCGTCTCGAAGGTGCCGTCTTCGACCAGCGGCTCGAGCAGGAAATTCGGCATCTGCACGATGCCCAGACCGGCCATTCCCGCCGCCGTGTAGGCGGTGGTGTCGTTCAGGGCGATGTTGCCGGGCAGGGCGACCTGCACACGCTCGCTGCCGCGCGTGAAATCCCAGTCGACGATTTTACCGGTCTTCGATGAAAAATAGTTAACGCACAGGTGGCGCATCAATTCGTCCGGGTGGGAAGGGCGGCCGTAGCGGTCCAGGTAGGACGGCGTGGCGCAGGTGACGAAGTGCAGGATGCCGACGCGCCGCGCGATCAAACTCGAATCGACCAGCTGGCCGGCGCGCACCGCGCAATCGACGCCTTCCTCGACCAGGTCGACGGCGCGGTCGCTGCAGCCCATCTCCATCTGGATGTCCGGATAGCGGGTGAAAAAATCGGGCAGCGCCGGCACCAGCACGCTGGCGGCCAGCCCGGTGGGAACGTCGATCCGCAGCCGTCCGCTGGGGCTCAGGCGGGTGCGCGACAGCGATTCCTCGGCGTCGCGCACGTCCGACAGGATGCGCAGGCAGCGCTCATAATAGGCGGCGCCGTCGGCCGTCACGCTGACGTGGCGGGTGGTCCGGTGCAGCAGCTTGACCGCCAGCGACGCCTCCAGCGACTGGATCAAGGTCGATACCGTGGCCTTGGGCAGTTGCATGATCTCGGCCGCGCGCGTGAAGCCGCCGGAGTCGACCACATTCACGAACACTTCCATGGCTTGCAGTTTATTCACTTATTCTCTCCATTGTTCGGAATCCTGAACAATCAATTCGACTTTACGCTATTTATCGGATTGTAGAACAAGTTTAAGATTGCTGTACTGCACCAAGGAAAGCATGGGCTGTTCCGGGGCAGAGGCAGGTTGTTACACCACGTAGGAAGGGGATCATCATGAAATATCGGGACGGAATTTTTGCAACGGTGGCGATCGCGCTGACATCGTTCGCGCTGGCGGGCGTCGTCTATACCGATGTCTACTCGCAGACGGCCAAGGCCGAAGTGAGCGGCGTTCGTGCCCTGACCGAGGTGGCCAGCGGCGACGTGCTGGCCTGCGCCGACACGTCGTTGATGTCGGCCGACCTTACCCGCACGGTGCAACAGTGACCATCAAGCCGCAGGATGACGTGCTGCCGGAGCTGTCGGATCGGCTCAAGATCCGCAGCCTGCAGGTGCGCGGCGCCGAAGGCCCGCTGCCGGCGCGCCTCTACACCAGCGGCGACACCGGCGCCAAGCGCGATATGCTGACGGTGTTCTTCCACGCCGGCGGCTTCGTCGGCGGCGATCTTGAGGACGCCGACAGCTTCCTGCGCCACCTGGCCGACGACCATCCCGGCATGGCGGTGCTGGCCTCGGGCTACACGCTGGCATGCGTGCGTCCGTTCCCGGCGGCGGTGGAAGACGCCCACGCCGTGCTGACCTGGGCCAAGAAGAACAAGGCCAAAATCGGCTGGACCGGCAAGCAGTTGATGGTGGCCGGCATCGAGGCCGGCGCCAACCTGGCGGCGGTGTGCGCGCTGATGTCGCGCGACCGCGGCGGCCCCGCGCTGACCGGCCAGATCCTGATCATGCCGATGCTCGACCCGGGCCTGACCACCGGCTCGATGCGGGAAATGCAGCAGGCGCCCGAGCTGCTGGACGTGGCCGACGCCTGCGCGGCGGCCTACCGCGGCTACCTGCCCAATGCGGCCGACCGCACGCACCCGTACGCGTCGCCGCTGCAATCGAGCCGTCTGAAAAACCTGCCGCCCGCGCTGATCCTGTCGACCGAGGACGATCCGCTGCGCGACGAGGCCGAACAATACGGCGCCAAACTGATTTCATGCGGTGTCAAAACCACCGTCATCAGGATGGCGCCTCAACCCCTGCAGGATGCGGGGGCCCGCAACGATTGCGCGTGCAAATGCGCCGCGCTGGGAGAAATCGCCAGTTTCATCGCTGGCCTGGAACGGTCCGAGACGCCGCCAGCCTCATAGTTCAAGAGGGGCGCTCCCTCACCATTAGCAGTATCAGTAGTCACGTCCCCACTGGCTTGCCGGCGGGGCGCTAGTACCGTGTTTTCTCGATTTTCCGTTGAGGCAGCCGGTGCCGCCATTTCTATTAAATATTTTCATATAAAAGGGAATTAACATGAAAAACATTAAACAATTCACCGCTGTAGCCCGGCCGCTGGCCGCCGCTATGGCGCTGGCGGGACTGGCCGCATTCGGCCTCACCGGTTGCGACGACGCGACCGGCAAGACCGAGGCGCCGGCAGCCGGCGGCGGCGGCCCGCCGATTTCGGCGGCCGCCGTGGTCGAGAAAACCATCAACGAGACCCAGGAGTTTTCGGGTCGGCTGGAGGCGGTCGAGCAGGTGCAGATCCGGCCGCGTGTGAGCGGCTTTATCACCGCGATCAACTTCAAGCCGGGCAGCCAGGTCAAGAAAGGCGAGGTGTTGTTCGTCATCGATGCGCGCCCCTACCAGGCCGAAGCCAACCGCGCCGAGGCGGCCGCTAACTCGGCGCGCGCCAAGGCCGAACTGGCCAAGCTGGAATTGACCCGCGCTGAAAAGCTGCTGGCCGATAAAGCTATCGCCCAGCGCGAATACGACGAGCGCGCGTCGAGCCAGAAGCAGCTCGACGCCGACGCCCGCGCCGCGCAGGCGCAGTACGAGGCGGCCAAGCTCAATCTGAGCTACACCCGCGTCGAGTCGCCGATCAACGGCCGCGTGTCGAAGGCGGAAATCACGTTGGGCAACCTGGTCGACGCGTCGGCCGTGCTGACCTCGGTGGTCTCGCTGGATAACATCTACGCGTCCTTCGACGGCGACGAGGACACCTATCTGCGCGTCGGCG
>JBDSKP010000640.1:0-4267 GCA_039916925.1 Duganella sp. | reverse complement strand
TGATGCGCATGCCCGAGCCGGTGCAGGCGCGCAGCGTCGGCAATCCGGGCGTGCTGCAGGCGATGCTGGTGGCGCCGGACACCTTGTACGTGGTCGGCGTCGACATCGGCACCAGCAACATGATCGTGCAGGGCCGCAGCGGCGTGTGCAACGTGGTCGAGGTGGTGGTCGGCATCGATCCGTCGGCGCTGCAGGCGTCGCTCGCCGCGCTGATGCCGGAGCAGAAGGACATCCATATCAGCGCCGCCGGCGACACGCTGGTCATCAGCGGCATGGTCGACGACGCGCAGACGGCCGAGCGCGTGCTGGACCTGGCGGCGGCGTTCGTGCGCCGGCCGGTCCATGCGCTGTCGTCCGCCGCCGGCGACAAGGGCGCGACCGCGCCCACACCGTCGCATTCGGCCGCCGGCGCCGCCGCCACGGCCACTGCGGCGGGCAACACGCGCATCGTCAACTTCCTCAACGTCAGCGCGCCGCAGCAGGTGATGTTGGAGGTGAAGATCGCCGAAGTGTCCAAGACGCTGCTCGACAAGCTGGAGGCGGGGCTATTGGTGAGCATAGGCGGCGGCAGCTGGTCGAGGACGTTGGCGTCGAATTTCATCACCGGCACGCTGAAGGGAATGCTGGGCATCGGCCGCCCCGATGGCAATCACGTGAGTATCGAAGCCGACAAGAAGGAGGGCCTGATACGCATCCTGGCCGAGCCGACGGTGATGGCCATCAGCGGCCAGGAAGGCAGCTTTCTGGCCGGCGGCAAGATCTTCGTCCCGGTCGCGCAGGACAACAACAAGGTGACGCTGGAAGAGAAGGAGTTCGGCGTCGGCCTGCGCTTCACGCCGACCGTGCTGGCCGGGGGCCGCATCAACCTGCGCGTGGCACCGGAGGTGTCGGAGATATCGCGCGAGGGCATCGGCATCACCGCGTCCGGCTTCACCGGCGGCGCCATCCTGCCGCTGATCACCACGCGCCGCGCCGCCACCACGGTGGAGCTGTTCGACGGCCAGAGCTTCGCCATCGGTGGGCTGATCAAGAACAACCGCACCACCAATATCCACGGCCTGCCGATACTGGGCGAGTTGCCGGTGCTCGGCGCTCTGTTCCGCAGCACCGACTTCCAGCAGGACCGCACCGAATTGCTGTTCGTGGTCACCCCCCACCTGGTCAAGCCGCTGCCGGCCGATTACAAGCTGCCGACAGACGGCGTCAAGTCGCCGACCCGCGGCCAGCTTTTCTTCGGCGGGAAAATGGAAGGCGCGCCGCCTCCGAATACGGAAAAACGTCAATAACCACTTAGGAATCACTATGCGACTTCTTCTCGGCATGCTGGCGGCGTGCTCGCTGGCCGCCTGCTCCAATCCACGTTTGCAATCCACGCCGCGCTGGGATAGCCAGTTTGGCGTCAACGCCCGTGCCACGCTGGCGCGGCAGGTCATCGATCCGCAGGCGGGACGCAACCCCGATCCCGTCGCCGGCATGGACGGCCGGGCCGCGCACGCGGGCTACGAGCGCTATCAGCGCAGCTTCAGCGGCGCCACCCCGCCGCCTACATTCATGATCAGCGGCGACGCTAAATAAGGGCCGACGATGAAAGCACTGATGATCAGCAGGGACAGCCTGCTACACGCGGAAATCGCCGCACAGGGTTCGGCGCGCATGCCGGCGGTGCAGCTGGTGGCGTCGCGCAATGGCCTGCGCGACGCCGTCGAACGCCAGCTGCCGGACACGCCGGAGCTGGTGATGTTCGACGCCAGCGACGTCGAACCGGCCGAGGCCGACCTGGTCGAGCGCCTGGGCAAGACCTATCCGACGGCGTCGTTCATGCTGCTCACGCGCGAGCCGCGGCAGGATCTGCTGATCCGCGCGATGCGGGCCGGCATGCGCGAGGTGCTGCAGCTGCCGCTGGTGCACAAGGCCTTCCACGAGGCGATGGACCGCATCGAGGTGTCGGCCGGCGTCAGCCAGATGCGCGATGGTAAGGTGCTGGCCTTCATCTCCTGCAAGGGCGGCAGCGGCGCCACGTTCTTGTCGACCAATTTCGGCTACGCGCTGGCCGCGCTGGCCGACAAGAAGGTGCTGCTGATCGACCTGCACGGCCAGTTCGGCGACGCCACGCTGTACGTGTCGGACCAGAAGCCGGCGATGACGTTGTCCGATATCTGTGGGCAGATCAGCCGCATGGACGGCTCCTTCCTCGATTCGTGCCTGGTGCACGTGGCGTCGAACTTCGGCGTGCTGGCGGCGGCCGACGATCCCAACCACCTGGTCGACATGAAGCCGGAGCACATGGACGCGATCCTGCGCGTGGCGCGCCAGCACTACGACTACATCGTGCTCGATGTCGGCCGCCAGATCGACGCCATCTCGCTGCGCGCGCTCGACCAGGCCGACGCCATCTACCCGGTGCTGCAACTGGCGCTGCCGGACATCCGCGACGGCCGCCGCCTGCTCGACATCTTCCGTTCGCTGGGTTATCCGAGCGATCGCACGCGCCTGATCGTCAACCGCTACGAGAAGGGCGGCAAGCTGCGCCTGATGGACCTGGAGCAGGCGCTGGGCGCGGACGTGATGCACACGGTGCCCAACGACTACATGTCGGCCACCGACTCGGTCAACCAGGGCATCCCGGTGCTGCAACTGTCGCGCAGCAGCGCGGTGGCGCGCAGCCTGGCCGACCTGGTGGAGCTGGTGACGGCGCGCCGGGTTTCCGAAAGCAAGGGCCTGTTCGACCGCCTGTTCGGGCGCACCGACAACGACTAGAATGGAGCGGCACATGAGCTTACGCGAGCGTTTGACCAGCGGCGACGATGGCCGGCAGGGCAGCAGCGGGCCGCCGGGACTGGCCGCCGCCGCCTATCTGGAGCTGAAAAAGAGCATGCACCAGACGATCATGGACCGCATCGATCTGGAGCGGCTGCAGCGACTCACGCCGGAGCAGTTCAAGCACGAGCTGGCGCTGCTGGTCCAGCGCATCATCGAGGAAGAACGCATCGTGCTCAATCAGCACGAGCGCCACAACCTGGTGCTCGACATCCAGCACGAGATGCTCGGCTTCGGCCCGCTCGAGCCGCTGCTGGCCGATCCCGGCGTGTCCGACATCCTGGTCAACACCCACTCGATGGTGTACGTCGAGCGGGCCGGCCGCCTGGAGCTGACCAGCGTCACCTTCAACGACAACGCCCACCTGATGAAGATCATCGAGAAGATCGTCTCGCGCGTCGGCCGGCGGGTCGACGAATCGAGTCCGATGGTCGACGCCCGCCTGCCGGACGGCTCGCGCGTGAACGCCATCATTCCGCCGCTGGCGATCGACGGCCCGATTTTGTCGATCCGGCGCTTCTCGGTCAATCCGCTGACGATCGAGAACCTGCTCGACAATCGCAGCCTGACACCGCCGATGGTGCAGGTGCTCAAGGCCCTCGGCCACGCCAAGGTCAACATCCTGATCTCCGGTGGCACCGGCAGCGGCAAGACCACCTTGCTCAACGTGCTGTCCGGGTTCATCCCTACGAGCGAGCGCATCGTCACCATCGAGGACGCGGCCGAGTTGCAGATGCGCCAGCCGCACATGGTCCGGCTCGAGACGCGCCCGCCCAATATCGAAGGCAAGGGCGAGGTCAATCAGCGCTCGCTGGTGCGCAACGCGCTGCGGATGCGGCCCGACCGCATCATCCTCGGCGAGGTGCGCGGCGCCGAGGCGCTGGACATGCTGCAGGCGATGAACACCGGCCACGAGGGCTCGCTGGCCACGGTCCACTCGAACACCCCGCGCGACGCCCTGGCGCGGCTGGAGAACATGGTCAGCATGGCCGGCGTGAACCTGACGTCGCGCGCCACGCGCCAGCAGATCTGCGCCGCCGTGACGGTGGTGATGCAGGTCTCGCGCCTGACCGACGGCACGCGCAAGCTGGTCAGCCTGCAGGAGGTGACCGGCATGGAGGGCGAGGTGATCGCCATGCATGAGATCTTCCGCTACGAGCAAAAGGGCGTGGACGCCAGCGGCAAGGTGCAGGGGACGTTTTCCGCCACCGGCGTGCGGCCGCGCTTCGCCGAGCGCCTGCGCATGTTCGGCATGCCGGTGCCCGATTCGGTCTTCGATCCCGACCGCATCTACGAGTAGCCGCCATGGACGCCTTCTTCTCCACTTTCGTGGTGCTGCTGTTCGCAGCCGTGATCCTGATGATCGAGGGCGCGTGGCTGTGGTGGTCCGGCGCCCATGGCGGCGGCGCGCGGCGCATCGCCAAACGTTTGCGCCTGATGGCCGAACGCG
>JBDSKP010000639.1:0-7528 GCA_039916925.1 Duganella sp. | reverse complement strand
CAGCAGGTACTTTTCCTTGATCTGCGCGCGCGTGGTTTCCTTCGGCGGCGGGAAGAAATCCTTGATCACCTTGAACACGTACGGGAACGACGGCAGCGCGAACACCAGCATCACCAGCCCGCGGATGCCGGGCGCGATCTCGAACTGGTCCGACGAGTGCTTCAGGTGTTGCAGATAGTCGCGGTAGAACAGCGTCTTGCCCTGCTTTTGCAGCCCGAGGATGGTGTAGATCTCGCTGCGCGGTTTGCGCGGCAGCAGCGTGCGCAAAAACTGCACGTAGGCCGACGGCACTTCCATGTCCACCAGGAAGTAGGCGCGCGTGAACGAGAACAATATCGTGATCTGTTCATGGTCGAACAGCACGGTGTCGAGTATCAGCTCGCCGTCGCGGTTGTGCAGGATGGGCACGACGAACGGATATTCCCTGTTGCCGTTGATGCCCTTGCCGACGATGTAGGCGCCCTTGTTGCGGAAGAACAGGCTCGACAACACTTGGATCTGGTTGTTCGGCTCGGCCCTGCCGGCGCCGAACAAGTCGTGCAGGCGCGCTTCCACCTGTTCGATGTCGCGCGCCAGGTTGGCGAATTTGGCGTCGAGCTGGAAGTTGGTGACGATGCGCTTGAGCGTGAAGTGCAGCCCGTCCGTGCCCGGGTAGTAGACGCGGTAGGTCGGCGCCAGCTCCCCGGTCTCGATGTATTCGGTCGAGACCACCGGCCGCACGAAGATGAACTCGTTGTGGAAATAGCGGCGGTGCAGGATGTTGCAGCACACCGAGTTGAAGAAGGTTTCCGCCAGCTCCGGCTGTTTGTGGTCGGACAGCATGCCGATGTAGTGCAGCTTGAGTTCGCGCCACACCTCGTCGGTCAGGTCGGACTGGCTGTACTCGTCCTCCAGGGTCTGCACGCATTCCTGCACGCGGCGGTCGTAGAAGTCGATCCGCTCGCGCGCGGCCTGCTGCGCCGCGCCCCAGGCGCCGCGCTCGAAATGCTCCTTGGCCTGCCGGCTGGTCTGGCGGAACAGCCGGTAGTGCTTGTCGAAGCCGTCGCGGATCGTGCGCGCGATGTCGAACGCGATCTGCGAGCGCAGCAGTTTTGGGAATGCAGCCTGGATCATCGTTGCCCTGACTTTGCGTTAGCTAAACTTGTTCGTCCGCCCGCGGCAAACCCGCCCCCCCATTCGGGGTCGTACCCCTCGGGGTACGACCCCTATGCCGCGACGCAGGCACGTCGGTGCGCGCATACGGGGTTAACGGGTTTCCGCGAACAGTTCGCGGCCGATCAGCATGCGGCGGATTTCGCTGGTGCCGGCGCCGATTTCATACAACTTGGCGTCGCGCCACAGGCGGCCGACCGGATACTCGTTGATGTAGCCGTTGCCGCCCAGCGCCTGAATCGCTTCGCCGGCCATCCACGTGGCCTTTTCGGCGCTGTAGAGGATGGCGCCGGCGGCGTCCTTGCGCAGCTGACGCACCGCTTCCGGCGTGGTGGCGCGGTCGCAGGCCTGGCCGACCGCGTACACATAGGCCTTGCACGCCATCATGGTCGAGTACATATCCGCGAGCTTACCCTGCATCAGCTGGAATTCGCCGATCGCCTGGCCGAATTGCTTGCGGTCGTGGATGTAGGGCACGACCGCGTCCATGCACGCCTGCATGATGCCCAGCGGACCGCCCGACAGCACGGTGCGCTCGAAGTCCAGGCCCGACATCAGCACGTTGACGCCCTTGCCCAGGCCGCCGAGCACGTTCTCGACCGGTACTTCGCAATCCTCGAACACAAGTTCGCCGGAGTGCGAGCCGCGCATGCCCAGCTTGTCGAGCTTTTGCGCCACCGAGAAACCCTTGTAGCCTTTTTCGATTAGGAACGCCGTCATGCCTTTCGGACCGGCGGCCAGGTCGCTTTTGGCATAGACCACCAGCACGTCGGCGTCGGGGCCGTTGGTGATCCACATCTTGGTGCCGTTGAGCACCCAGCGGTCGCCCTTGAAGTCGGCGCGCAGCTTCATGCTGACGACGTCGGAACCGGCGTTGGGCTCGGACATCGCCAGCGCGCCGACGTATTCGCCCGAGATCAGTTTCGGCAGGTATTTTTGTTTTTGCTCCTCGGTGCCGTTGCGCTTGATCTGGTTGACGCACAGGTTCGAGTGGGCGCCGTACGACAGGCCGACCGACGCCGACGCGCGCGAGATCTCCTCCATCGCCACGATGTGGGCCAGGTAGCCCATGTTGGCGCCGCCGTATTCCTCGCCGACGGTGATGCCGAGCACGCCCAGCTGGCCCATCTTGCGCCACAGGTCCATCGGGAACTGGTCGCTGCGGTCGATGTCGGCCGCGCGCGGGGCGATCTCGGCGGCGGCGAACTGTTGTACGGTTTCGCGCAGGGCGGCGATGTCTTCGCCGTGGTCAAAGGTCAGGCCTGGGAGATGGAGCATGTCATCCTCATTGTTCTGGTTTGATTTGAGCTTCAATCATACGCTGGAGTGACGTTTACGTAAACGTAAAGTGTGCGTCAATTTTGCGTCGCAAGCGGCGGCGACCGGCATCGTCAGGCCGACTTGGCGTCGCCCTGGGCGGCCAGCAGGCGCTTGCATTCGTCCTCGTGGGCGGTGATCTCGGCCAGCGACATTTCGATGTCCTCGCGTTGCTGCTCCAGGGTTTGGCGATGCTGGGCCAGCACGCCGAGGAAACGGTTCATCTGCGCGCTGGTGTCCTTCGGCGTCTCGTACATGTCGACCAGGCTCTTGATCTCGGATAGCGACAGGCCGAGGCGCTTGCCGCGCAAAGTCAGCTTGAGGCGGGTGCGGTCGCGCGGCGTGTAGACGCGGCTGCGGCCGCCGGCGCCTTCACGTGACGGGCTCAGCAAACCCTGGTCCTCGTAGAAGCGGATGGCGCGCGCCGTGATGTCGAATTCACGGGCCAGTTCGGTAATAGTATAGGTAGGCATCGGGTCGGTGCGGTAAGTCGTTCGGGTTCCGTTTACGTCAACGTCAGGCCTATTGTAGCGCGCCTGGCGCCTTGGACGCCATCGGCCGGCGAGGATGGGCAACTGTGGCGCGCAGGGATCGTGCGACGCTAAACAAGGGTGGGCGGCATCATAAGCTGCGCGTATAGTGGAAGCGAGGATCAGGCTTTCCGCCATCAAATAGTGATAAAATTATAACTATGCTATTTATATGAAAGCGGGGCGGTAGTTGCCTCTTTTGCAGCAGCGTACCGAACATAATTTGGCGACCCTGCCGGCCGGCGCCCGCACTTCCAGAGGATGGAATGCCCATTTCGAGATCCCGTCACGGCCCATTCAAAGCTCATCGTCAAGAGACTGACTTTCATGACGCAACGTGAAATAGTGCAACTATGAATTCTTCCAATGAACGCGAAAGCTTTAGTCAGCGCCTGCAACAAGCGCTGAAGAACGCTCACTACTCCCCCGACAGCCCGACGCGGCTCGCCCGGGAATTTAATATTCGGTTTGATGGCAGACCGATCACAGTCCACGCGGCCCGTAAATGGCTCGTGGGCGAGGCCATCCCGACCCAGGAAAAGCTGCGCATGATCGCCCAGTGGCTCGGCGTGCCCGCCGAGTGGCTGCGCTTCGGCGGCGCGGAAGCGGGCGCCCCCGCCGGCGAAAACGGCAGCGCCGTGTCGCGCTTCGAGTCGGCCGACGTCAAATTGATCGCCGATTTACAGCGCCTGGACGAGCATCATCGGCAGATCGCCCGCGAATTTATTCGCATGCTGGTACGCGTTAATTACCAAAAGTAGTCATTTACGTACTAGCACGGCGTAATGGCTACCGTTTGTGGCGATGTTTTGAGCGGTTGTGACATGAAACTAGTTTCATGATTTTGCCAGTTTTTGTTCGGAACGGGCGGTTGTGATTTTTTTTCGGCGTCATTGTGAATTGTCATGGTTTGGACATGGATTTCAGGCACAATGGGGAGTCAGCGCCGCTGAATCGCAGCATTTACTTCGGAGCCAAGCTTTTGAGCCGTCCTATGAAAAGTAACTACAGCAATGTCGCGCAACTAAAAGATTTGATGACCGTCCCCCCGATGACCGCCGCCCAGCATGCCGAGGTGATGCGCAAACGCATCGCCCATCGCCGCATGGTGGAGGAAGCCAGGGATCTGAAGAGAGCCAGCGGATCGCAGTTCGATAAACGCTAGGCGGGACCGGTCGCATCGTCGTTGGCCGGGCTGGCTGGTTTCATACCATTCCAGCGCGGGGCCAGCGTATGCTCGATGCCGAACAGGTCGATGACGCGGCCGACGGTGTGGTCGACCATTTCCGCGATGCTTTGCGGATTGTGATAAAAGCCAGGCAGCGGCGGGTAGATAATGCCGCCCATCTCCGTCACCGCCGTCATGTTGCGCAAATGCGCCAGATTGAACGGCGTTTCCCTCACCATCAGCACCAGCCGGCGGCGCTCCTTGAGCACCACGTCGGCCGCGCGCGCGATCAGGTTGTCCGACAGGCCGTGCGCCACCGACGCCAGCGTTTTCATCGAGCAGGGCGCGACGATCATGCCGTCCGATTGGAAAGAGCCGCTGGCGATCGACGCGCCGACGTCGCGCACCTTGTGCACCACGTGGGCGTAGGCTTCGACCTCTTTGCGCCGCAGGCCGGTTTCCTGGTGCAAGCTGAGCACGGCCGCGTCCGAGACGATCAGATGCGTCTCGATGTTCGGAGTGTGTTGCAAATGTTGCAGCAGACGCACGCCATACACGGCGCCGGTGGCGCCGGTGATGGCGACGATGATCCGCCGGGCCACGAATGGCCGCGGGCGATCAGGCATCCAGCAGGGCTTTCAGCTCGCCGGACTCGAACATCTCGTTCATGATGTCCGAACCGCCGATGAACTCGCCTTTGACATAGAGCTGCGGAATGGTCGGCCAGTTCGAGTAGTCCTTGATGCCCTGGCGCACTTCCGGATCTTCCAGCACGTTGACGGTGGCGATGTTCTCGACGCCGCATGCTTTCAGGATCTGGATGGCGCGGCCGGAGAAGCCGCATTGCGGGAACTGGGCGGTGCCTTTCATGAACAGCACCACCGGGGTGCCGGTCACGGTTTCTTTGATCCAGGTTTGTACGTCGCTCATAGCTGCCTCAGTGTGAATGGGTGTTAGATGCCGACATTTTATAAGAAATGCGGCCCCCGCGTACCCAAGATGGTGAAAAACCACGCCAACCGGGTCAGCCGCGCAGCTTGGCGAAGGCGGCCGCCATGCTGCCGCCGATCGGCTCGGCGCGCGCGGTTTGCTTCTGGTGCTGGCCCATGCTCTTGCGGTCGTTGCGGTCGCCGCGCTGCTGCGGCTGCGCGCCCGGCTGCGGCGCGCTGTCCGTCAGGCGCATCGTCAAGGCGATGCGCTTGCGCTTTTCGTCCACCTCCAGCACCTTCACCTTCACCACCTGGCCGGCCTTGACCACCGTGTGCGGATCCTTCACGAACGTGTTCGACAGCGCCGAGATATGCACCAGGCCATCCTGGTGCACGCCGATGTCGACGAACGCGCCGAACGCGGCCACGTTGGTGACCACGCCCTCCAGGATCATGTCCGGGCGCAGGTCGCGGATTTCCTCGACGCCATCCTTGAACGTGGCGGTGGTGAACTCGGGACGCGGATCGCGCCCCGGCTTCTCCAGCTCCTTGAGGATGTCGGTGATGGTCGGCACGCCGAACTTGTCGTCGGCGTACTTGGCCGGATTCAGACTCTTGATCAGCGCGGTCTCGCCGATGACGGCCTTGATATCCTTCTTGATGTCGCCGAGGATCTTTTCCACCAGCGGGTACGATTCCGGGTGCACCGCCGAGGCGTCCAGCGGATTTTCGCCGCCCATCACGCGCAGGAAGCCGGCCGCCTGTTCGAACGTCTTGTCGCCCAGCCGCGGCACCGCCTTGAGCGCGGCGCGCGAGGCGAACGCGCCCTTGACGTCGCGGTAGGCGACGATGGCCTGCGCCACCGACGTCGACAAGCCCGACACGCGCGCCAGCAGCGGCGCCGACGCGGTGTTGACGTCCACCCCCACGGCGTTGACGCAATCCTCGACCACGGCGTCGAGCGAGCGCGCCAGCTGGGTTTGCGAGACGTCGTGCTGGTACTGGCCGACGCCGATCGATTTCGGGTCGATCTTGACCAGCTCGGCCAGCGGGTCCTGCAGCCGGCGCGCGATCGAGACGGCGCCGCGCAGCGACACATCCATGTCCGGCAGCTCGCGCGAGGCGAATTCCGACGCCGAGTACACCGACGCGCCCGCCTCGGAGACGACGATCTTGGTCATCTTCTGCTCGGGATGCTGTTTGATCAGGTCCTGCGCCAGCTTGTCGGTCTCGCGCGAGGCGGTGCCGTTGCCGATCGAGATCAGCGAGACGTTGTGCTTGGCCGCCAGCCGGCCCAAGGTGTGCAGCGAGCCGTCCCAGTCGTTCTTCGGCTGGTGCGGGTAGATGACGGCGGTGTCGACCACCTTGCCGGTGGCGTCGACCACCGCCACCTTGACGCCGGTGCGCAAACCCGGGTCCAGGCCCATCGTGGCGCGCTGGCCGGCCGGCGCGGCCAGCAGCAACGCTTTCAGGTTGGTGGCGAAGACGTTGATGGCGTCCAGTTCCGAGCGTTCGCGCAGCGCGCCCATCAGCTCGCTTTCAAGATGCATGAAGCTTTTCACGCGCCAGGTCCAGCGCGCCGTGTCGGCCAGCCATTTGTCGGCCGGGCGGCCCTGCTGTTTGATGCCGAAGCGGGCGGCGATGCGGCCCTCGCACGGGTTGTGCGGCGCGTCCCACTTCGGCTTCTCGGCCTCGGTGTCGAGCCGCAGGGTGACGTCGAGGATGCCTTCGCGGCGGCCGCGCATCAGCGCCAGCGCGCGGTGCGACGGCACGGTGCCAATTGTTTCCGAATAATCGAAATAATCCGAAAACTTTTCGCCTTCGTCTTGCTTTCCTTCAATAACCTTCGATTCAACGATGCCATGCTCTTGCACATACTCGCGCAACGATTGCAGCAACGTGGCATCCTCGGCGAAGCGTTCCATCAGGATTTGGCGCGCGCCGTCGAGCGCGGCCTTGGCGTCGGCGACGCCCGGATTGTTGCCGTCGCCGGTGGTGAAGGGCTCGCGCAGGAACCTGGTCGCTTCCGTTTCGGGAGTCAGTTCGGGGTTGGCCAGCAGGCTGTCGGCCAGCGGCGCCAGGCCGGCCTCGATGGCGATTTGGGCTTTGGTGCGGCGTTTTTGCTTGTACGGAAGATATAAGTCTTCCAACCGGGTCTTGTCTTCCGCATGCATGACAGCATCTAATAAGGCCGGCGTCATTTTGTTCTGTTCGGTGATGGATGCGACGATGGCGGCGCGGCGGTCCTCCAGCTCGCGCAGGTAGCGCAGGCGCTCCTCGAGCAGGCGCAGCTGGATGTCGTCGAGGCCGCCGGTCGCCTCCTTGCGGTAGCGGGCGATGAAAGGCATCGTGTTGCCGGCGTCCAGTAGAGCCACGGCGGCCTCTACCTGGTGCAGGGGAATCTTGAGGCGGGTCGCGAGCTCTATCATCCA
>JBDSKP010000638.1:0-4296 GCA_039916925.1 Duganella sp. | reverse complement strand
GTCGAAGTAGCCGTATTTGCGCATGGCGAGGATTTGCGCCACCTTGATGTCGCGAAAGCCGGTGCGGCGGGCCGACAGCGCCTGCAGCAGCGCGGGCGGCTCGCCGGCGCCGGTCGGTACGATGATGGTGTCGCCGTCCTTGAGCAACTCCAGGGCCTGCTCGGGGGAACAACGTTTGCTGGCGTATTCAACATGCATGGCGCGGGCCTCTCACATAATGAGAACCCACTATAAACCAAAGTCGAGAAGAATTTGACGTAAACGTGTTAAGCCGCACAGAGCTATGGCGACCGGCGTCCTATGATGAAGTTAACAATATACTCAAGCCGCAAACTCATCATGAAACCGAACCTTCTCGTTACCGCGCTGTCCCTGATCGCGCCGCTGGCCGCGGGAGCGCAAGAGTCGTCCTCGGTCGAGGTCTACGGTTTGCTGGACGCGGGCGTCGTCGTCGAACAGGGCTGCAAGGGCGACTGCGCGCGCACCAAGGTCGACAGCGGAATCGCCTCCGGCTCGCGCCTCGGCGTGCGTGGGCGCGAGGACCTGGGCCGCGGCACCTCGGCGGTCTACACGCTCGAGGCCGGCGTGCTGAACGACACCGGCGCGTCCGAGCAAAGCGGCAAGCTGTTCAACCGGCAAGCCTATGTCGGCATCGACGGCCCGCTGGGGCTGGTGACGATGGGGCGGCAATACAACCTGGTCTACGAGACGTTGACCGATGTGGCCGACCCGTTCCACGGCGGCATGGCCGGCAGCGCGGCCAACCTGGTCGGCTATACGAGCAAGCGCTACGACAACACCATCAAATACAAAACCAAGCGCGCCCGAAGCGGCCTGATTGGTGCGGTGCAGTACAGCTTTGGCGAGTCGCCGTTCAACAGCAAGGTCAACCGCGCATACGGCGCCAGCCTGGGCTATGACAATGGCGTGCTCAAAATAGGCATCACCCATCAGCGCAAGGGCAACCTGCTCGACGCCACCGGCACCACGCCGGCGGTCGACCAGTCGGCCCGCAACACGCTGGTGGCCGCCAATGTCGACTTCGGCCGCTTCACCGGCTACGCCGCGTTCGGCCAGAGCCGTGGCGAGGGCAGCCAGCACTGGGACATGTCCAACCCGTACGGCGCGGTCGCCCAGACCTTGCCGACCGATAAGAGCCGCGATCTGCTGTTCGGCGTGGCCGTGCCGATGGGCGCGACGACCTTGCTGGCGTCGTATATCCGCAAGGACGACCGCACGCTGGCCAACCGTGACGCCGACCAGATCGCCATCGGCGCCAGCTACGCGCTGTCCAAGCGCACCGACTTCTATGCCGCGCTGGCCAAGATCAAGAACCGCAACGGCGGCGCCTACTCGGTCGGCAACGCCAGCAACCAGGGGCGCGGCGACCGCGCGCTCAACATCGGCATGCGGCACGCGTTCTGAGGCGGCCGGCCCAAACGTGATAAATTGCTTGTTTCTCTGATTTCGGAACAAGCATGCATCTGACCTACTTCAACGGCGACTGGGCCGAGGGCAACACTCCACTGTTCGGCGCGATGGACCACAGCGTTTGGCTCGGTTCGTCCGTGTTCGACGGCGCGCGCGCGATACGCGGCCACCTGCCGGACCTGGGCCTGCATTTGCAGCGCGTCATCACGTCGGCCGAGCGGGTGGGGCTGGCCTGTCCGTTGAGCGTCGACGAGATGGAGCGTCTGGTGCGCGAAGGCGTGGCGCGGTTCCCGGCCGACGCCGAACTGTACGTGCGCCCGCTGGTGTTCGGCACCGACGGCTTCCTGGTGCCGATTCCCGAGAAAAGCGCTTTCGCGCTGACTTTGTTCGACGCGCCGATGCCGGCGTTCACCGGTTTTTCCGCCTGCCTGTCGGCGCGGCTGCGCCCGGACCCCTTGATGGCGCCGACCGACGCCAAGGCCTCCTCGCTGTACGTCAACACCGCCAAGGCCATCCGCGAGGCGCAAAAGCGCGGCTTCGACAACGCCGTCGTCTGCGACAGCGCCGGCAAGGTGGCCGAGTTCGCGTCGGCCAACCTGTTCTTCGTCACGCCCGAGGCCAAGGTGGTGACGCCGGCGGCCAACGGCACTTTCCTGTCCGGCATCACCCGCGCGCGCGTGATCGCGTTGCTGGCGCAGGAGGGCATCATGGTCGAACAGCGCGCGGTGTCGCCGGAGGAGCTCGAGAGCGCCACCGAGATCTTCAACACCGGCAATTACGGCAAGGTCATGCCGTGCACCCGCTATGAAACGCGCGAGTTGCCGATCGGTCCGATCGCCACCTTGGCGCGCGAGCGCTACATGGCGTTTTCGGACAGCCAATAATCCGCAGGGCGGATTAGCGCAGCGTAATCCGCCAACGCGCGCTCCGTCGGCAGCGCATGCATGGCGGATTACGCCTTCGGCTAATCCGCCCTACGTGTCTGCCCGTGGTCCCCGCGTGAAACTCAACCCTGCGGCCTGGCGGGGCAAGCGGCCCCGATCCACCGCCCCGTCGAATTGATCTGCACCTTCTGCGCCGAGCCGGTCGCCTCGGTGTTGACATCCATCGTCATCGTGTAATGGCTGTCGTCGCTGAAGCGGATCTGGCCCTGGCCGCTGGAGGTCGGATTGGTGCAACTGAACGACACGTCCATCCCGCCCGGCGCCGGCACGCTCTTCGACGTGCAGTTGCCCTTCTGGTTCAACGGCAGTTCCTTCTTGGCCGCCATTTCCGGCGTCACGCACGCGGTCACGCTGATGGAACCGTCGCCCCCGGCTTTGGGCACCGACACGCCGTTCTGCGCCAGCATCGCCTCCATCTGCGCGCGCTGCCCGGCCGGCATGTTGGCCAACTGCCGCATCGCCATCTCAATGGCGGCGTCGGTCTGGATATCGCCCGACTTGACCTTGTTATTCAGCTCCCACAAGCCCGGCTTGATGGTTTGCGCCTGCGCGCCGGCGGCTGCCATGGACACCAGCGCCAGCCCGATCAAAAAACGTTTCATACCCACTCCCTGGAAAGACCTGCGCACAGCATAAACGAAAAAACGGCGCACCACCGCGAGGGTGGGGCGCCGCCTTGATCAGTTCGCGGTGCGTGCTACACGCCGCGTCCACTAATCAGACGCAACAGCACCATGATGATCGCTACGACCAGCAGTACGTGAATGAAGCCACCGATGGTGTACGAAGTGACCAGGCCCAGCAGCCACAGGATAAGCAGAACTACAGCGATGGTATAGAGCATGATTCTCTCCTCAAGTTGTTATTGCGACGTCCACGGTGGGCATCGAAGGCGATGTCGAACTGTTGTTCGTATCTTGGGTACCATTATCATTATAAACAACTTAAGCTTCTGTACGGTGCCGTACGCAGGACTGATTTCTGCCGATAATTTTTCAACTCGGCAATCATTCGGCCGAGCGCAACTGGCCGTTGACCACGCGCACCGCGTCGCCCGAGCGCCACGCCGGCTGCGCCGACTGGTTGAAGGTACGGGTGGTGCCGTTGTCCATGCGCACCACGACGCGCCAGGTTTGCGTCGTCTTCATATGGGTTTCGACCTGGTTGCCGGCCACCGCGCCGCCCACCGCGCCGGCCACCGTCGCCAGTTGACGGCCGTGGCCGCTTCCGACCTGATTGCCCAGCAAGCCGCCCAGGATGGCGCCGCCGGCCGCGCCGACACCGCTGCCCTGCGGCCGGTGCTCGATGGCGCGCACCGACTCGACCACGCCGCAGCTCTTGCAGACGGCCGCCTGTTTCGCTTCCGGTTCCGGCACGCGGTCCTGGTTGCGGTCGGAGGCGGCGTTGTCGCGGGCCTGGTTGGACGCGAGGTTGTTGGCGCCGTTGTTGCCGTTGTTGTAGGCGGCGACCGCCGGTTGCTGCGCCGATGGCGGCACCGACGATAGCTGGCCGGGCAGCGGCGCCGCGCCGGGCAGGCTGCCGTTGGCGTTCGAGGTCGGCAGCCAGCCCATGATGGCGGCGGTGCCTACGCCGCAGAACAACACCACCGCGACGGCGGCGATGATCATCAGCGGGTGCAAAGTCGGTTTGTTTGGCGTGTTTGGCGTAGTCATAGGGTGTCCTTTTTTTATGGTGTTGTTTGCTTGTCTTACGCGCGGAATTTTCCTATAGGACATGTTTAGCTTCCGTGCGTCACCGTACATACATGGAAAATGATTACCCTTACTCTGGATTTATGCATACCCATCTCTTACACCTATCCGAAGAAGACAGGAGCCAGTCAAGACCGGCGGTTAACCGCTTACTGTCCAGCTTGCCAGACGAAGAACAGGGCCAGCTCGCCAAGCTCGGCGAGACCGTC
>JBDSKP010000637.1:0-2436 GCA_039916925.1 Duganella sp. | reverse complement strand
CTTGATGCCGAGCGCCTTGACATATTCCTCCGCCAGCTGCTGCTGCCGCTTGAGCGGGATCGCGCGCAGCAAACCGGTGCGCGCTTGCAGCGCCAGGATCAGGTTCTCGCGCACCGACAGGTCGAGGATCGCGCCTTCGTGCTTACGGTCCTCCGAGCAGAAGCCGATGCCGGCGGCGATGGCGTCGCGTGGCGAATTAAAACTTTGTTCCTTGCCATCGATGGTGATGGCGCCGCTGTCGGCCTTGTCGGCGCCGAACAGCAGGCGCGCCGCCTCGGTGCGGCCGGAGCCCAGCAAGCCGGCCAGGCCAAGCAGCTCGCCCTGGCGCAGTTCGATATCCATCGGCGCCAGCGCGCCTTTGCGGCCAAGGCCGCGGGCGGTGAGGAAGGCATGCAGTTTCGATGGCGCGGCCGCGGCCGGGCTGTCGTTCGCCGCCGGCACGGCTTCCGGCGCCGCCGTCGCCGGGGCGCCCACCATCTTGTTGACCAGCTCAAGCCGCGACAGGTCGGCGCAGGCGTACTCGCCTTCCCGCTCGCCGTTGCGCATCACGGTGATACGGTCCGAAATGGCGTAGGTCTGGTCGAGGAAGTGGGTGACGAACAAAATGGACATGCCCTGCGCGCGCAGGCCGCGCAAAACGCTGAACAGCAGGTCGACTTCCTTTTCATCGAGACTGGAAGTGGGCTCGTCGAGGATCAGCACCTTGGCCGACACCAGCATGGCGCGCGAAATGGCCACCATCTGCTGGATCGCCAGCGGATAGTGCGCCAGCGGCATGCTCACGTCGATGCGGATCTGCATCCGCTCGAGCAGCTCGGCTGCCTGGCGCTGCATGCCGCGCCAGTCGATGCCGCCGAACTTGCGCGGATAGCGGCCGATGAAGATATTCTCGGCCACCGACAGGTTCGGGCACAGGTTCACTTCCTGGTAGACGGTGCTGATGCCGAGGTTTTGCGCGTCGAGCGTGGAGGTCGGGTGGATGGCCCGCCCATCGAGCAGGATCTCGCCGTGGTCCGGCGCGTACACGCCGGTCAGCACCTTGATCAGGGTCGATTTGCCGGCGCCGTTCTGCCCCATCAGCGTGTGGACCTCGCCCGGATACAGGTTCAGCGCCACGCCGCTCAACGCCTGGACGCCGGGGAAGGCTTTGCTGATGCCGCGCAGCTCCAGCACCGGCGCTGTCGAAGACGCGGCTTGTGTCAATTCGCTCATCGCCGGGACAATCAGTATTTACGGTTCGGGAATTCCTTGGCCGCTACCTCGGCCGGGAATACGCCTTCTTGCACCGTGATGCGCTTGGGGACGGGCTTGTTGGCGGCGACATCGCGCGCGATTTGCATCAGCTGAGGGCCGAACAACGGATTGCACTCGACCGTCACGTTCATCTTCCCGGCCGCCATCGCCTGGAAGGCGCCGCGCACGCCGTCGATCGAGATGACGAGAATGTCCTTGCCCGGCTTCATGCCGGCTTCCTCGATCGCCTGGATCGCGCCGATGGCCATGTCGTCGTTGTGCGCGTACAGCACGTTGATCTTCTTGCCCTCGGCCTTGAGGAAGGCTTCCATCACTTCCTTGCCCTTGGTGCGGGTGAAGTCGCCGGTCTGCGAGCGGATGATCTTCAGCTTGGGGTTGCCGGCGATGATTTCGGCGAAGCCCTTTTGGCGGTCGATCGCCGGCGCCGAGCCAACGGTGCCCTGCAATTCGACGATGTTGAAGGTGGCGTCGGGCGTCTTCCTGGCGCGCTCCATCAGCCAGCGCGCGGCCAGGCGGCCTTCTTCGACGAAGTCCGAGCCGATGAAGGTCACGTACAGCGACGGGTCGGTGACGTTGACGGCGCGGTCGGTCAGGATGACCGGAATCTTGGCGGCCTTGGCCTCGCGCAGGACCGTGTCCCAGCCCGATTCCACCACCGGCGAGAAGGCGATGATGTCGACGCGCTGGGCGATGAAGGAACGGATCGCCTTGACCTGGTTTTCCTGGCGCTGCTGGGCGTCGGCGAATTTGAGGGTGATGCCCTCCTTCTTGGCCGCGTCCTTGATCGAGACGGTGTTGGCGGTGCGCCATTCGCTTTCGGCGCCGACTTGCGAGAAGCCGATGACGAGCGGTTTGGCGGCGAAGGCCGGACCCACGCTACCGAAGGTGGCGACGATCGCGGCGGCTACGCCGGCTTTGAGTACGGTTCTGCGATTGCATGTCATAGCAAGGGTCTCCAGATGGTTTTTTGTGTATTTATAAAGCACATACTATGAGAAACTCAAATATCTATCCAATGATATTTGGATCAACTGCGATATCCGTTTCGATATCAATCGACGCGGCAATCAGCGCAACAATCGGAGGCCGTACAGGCCTCCCGCCACCGAACCGTCGCGGGCCACGAACTTGACCACCAGTTTCCCGCCCGCCGCCGCCACCAGCGCCGGGGGAATCGGGTAA
>JBDSKP010000636.1:0-8041 GCA_039916925.1 Duganella sp. | reverse complement strand
CCGGCGTAGATGTGGACCACTATTGAGCAAATGATCACAAAAGCGCAGAACGCGTGCAGTAGCGCGGCGAAGCGTACCACTTCGATCGGGAAGTAGAACGCGAAGTACGCGCGCCAGATGACGATGCCCGACAACAGCAGCCCGACCATGCACAGGATCAGCGCATAAAACAGCACCTTCTGGCCGGCGTTGTAGCGGCCGACCCTGGGCAGCCTGTCCTCGCGATTGTTGACGACGTCGCCAATCTGTTTGAGCCATTGCTTGTCGCCCTGTTCGAAGCGGTTGTGGTGCCAGAAGCGCACCACCAGCAGCGCGAAGGAGACGAACATCAGTATCCCGAAGAAGGGATGCAGGATGCGCGTCCACTGACCGCCGCCCAGGAACACCGCCATCCACGCCGTCGCCGGATGGAACATGGCCAGGCCGGACACCGTCAGCACGATAAAGCAGATGGCGGTGATCCAGTGGTTGCTGCGGTCATTCGGCGTGTAGCGTTCGATCAGTGGATTGCCGTCCTTGTCGCGCAAGGGTTTGTTTTCAGGTGTGCTCATTTTTGCTCTCCCTGATCCGGTTGGCCTCGTGCAGCGCCTCCGCTTCCTCGTCCCTGCTCACCTCATTCGGGCCGACGCGCGAATAATGGAACCATCCCGCCAGCGCCGTCGCCGCGATGCCGGCCAGCGCGAGCGGCTTGGTCAAGCCTTTCCACAAGCCGACCATCGGGCTGATGCTCGGATTCTGCTTGAGCCCATGGTACAGCGGCGCCTTGTCCGCGTGGTGCAGCACGTACATCACGTGCGTGCCGCCGACGCCTGCCGGGTCGTACAGCCCGGCGTTGGCGTAGCCGCGCGACTTCAAGTCCTCGATGCGCCCGGCCGCGTGCTCCTTCATGTCCTCCTTGGTGCCGAAGACAATCGCGCCGGTGGGGCAGGTCTTGACGCATGCCGGCTCCTGGCCGACAGCCACGCGGTCCGAGCACAACGTGCACTTGTAGGCGCGGTCGTCCTTCTTCGAAATGCGCGGCACGTCGAACGGACAACCGGCGACGCAGTAGCCGCAGCCGATGCAGTTCTCCTGGTGGAAATCCACAATGCCGTTGGTGTACTGGACGATCGCGCCCGGGGCCGGGCAGGCCTTCAGGCAGCCCGGGTCTTCGCAGTGCATGCAGCCGTCCTTGCGGATCAGCCATTCGAGGTTGCCGTCGCTGGTCTCGTGCTCGGAGAAGCGCATCACGGTCCACGATTGCGGCGTCAGGTCGAGCGGGTTGTCGTACACGCCGGTGGTTTCTCCGACATCGTCGCGCAGGTCGTTCCATTCCATGCAGGCGGTCTGGCATGCCTTGCAGCCGATGCACTTCGACACGTCGATCAGCTTGGCCACGGTGCCGGTGACCGGCGTGCGCGCCACCGGCGCCTGCACCGTGGTGGCCGACATCCGTTTGATATCAAGTGATTGTAAAGCCATGTTTATTCTCCTCGGGCCGTCATGCTTTTTCCACTTTCACCAGGAACGATTTGAATTCCGGTGTTTGCGAATTGCCGTCTCCAACCGTCGGCGTCAGGGTGTTGATCAGGTAGCCCGGTTTGGTGACTCCCTTGAACCCGAAGTGAATCGGCAGTCCGACCTGGTGGGTCTTCTTGCCGTCGATGGTCAATGCCTTGATACGCTTGGTCACCACGGCCTTGGCCACGATGTGTCCGCGCTTGGAACTGATCTTGACACGGTCGCCGTGAACCACGCCGAGCTCCTTGCCGAGGTCCTCGCCAATTTCGACGAATTGCTCCGGTTGGATGATCGCGTTCAGGCGCGCATGCTTGGTCCAGTAGTGGAAGTGCTCCGTCAAACGGTAGCTGGTCGCCACGTGCGGATACTCGCTCGCCTTGCCCAGCTTTGCCCTGTCGCCCGGGAACATGCGGCCGGCCGGATTGCTGGTGGCGCGCGGGTTATTCGGGTGCATCGGGTTGTGGCCGACCGGCGTTTCGAACGGTTCATAGTGCTCCGGGAACGGACCTTCGGCCATGGCGTCGCGCGCATAAAAGCGCGCCACGCCCTCGGCCAGCATGATGAATGGACCCATGCCGTTTTCCGGCGGTTCGTCCAGCTTGAAGTCGGGCGTGTCCGCGCCGGCCCAATTGGTGCCGTTCCAGCCGACCAGCTTACGGGTCGGATCGAACGGTTTTCCCTTGGTGTCGCACGAGGCGCGGTTGTACAGCACGCGGCGGTTGGCCGGCCAGGCCCAGGCCCAGTTCAGCGTGTTGCCGATGCCGGTCGGGTCGCTGTTGTCGCGACGTCCCATCTGGTTGCCGGCGGCGGTCCAGCAACCGGCGAAGATCCAACACCCGCAGGCCGTGCTGCCGTCGTCGCGCAGTTGCGCGAAGCCGGCCAGTTGCTCGTTTTTCTTCAGGATGACCTTCGTCGGGTCCTTCGGATCGGTGAGCTCCTTGAGTGCCTTGCCGTTGAACTCCATCGCGATCTCCTCCGGTTGCGGGCTCAGAGGCTTGGCGTAGTTCCAGGTCAGGTTGACGATCGGGTCGGGGAATTTTCCGCCGTCGGTCTGGTACATCTTCCGGATGCGCATGAAGATGCCGGACATGATCTCCAGATCGCTCTTGGTCTGGCCCGGACCTTCGGCGCCTTGCCAGTGCCATTGCAGCACGCGCGAGGAGCTCACCAGCGAGCCGCGTTCCTCGGCGAAGCAGGTGGTCGGCAGGCGGAACACCTCGGTCATGATCTTGGCCGGATCGACTTGATGGAATTCGCCGAACGGACGCCAGAACTCCGCCGTCTCCACCGCGAGAGGGTCCATCACCACCAGGAACTTCAGCTTCGACAGCGCCTCGGTGATCTTTTGCTTATCCGGGGCCGACGCCAGGATGTTGAAGCCCTGGCAGATGTAGCCGTTCATTTTCCCCTGATGCATAAGCTCGAAGGCCTGCATCATGTCGTACGGCTTGTCCAGCTTGGGCAGGTAGTCGAACGCGTAGTTGTTTTCCTCGGTGGCGGCGTCGCCCCACCAGGCCTTCATGAACGAGACCAGGAACTTCTTGGCGTTGCTGTAGTAGCTAAGCTGGTTCGGACGCAAAGGCTTGAGCGCCCGTTTGGCCGCGTAGGCTTCCCAGTCCTGTTCCGCCTCGCCGGGCAGGGTCAGATAACCGGGCAGCATATTGGTCAGCAGACCGAGGTCGGTCAGACCCTGGATGTTGGAGTGGCCGCGCAGCGCGTTCATGCCGCCGCCGGCGATGCCGATATTCCCCAGCAGGAGCTGCACCATGGCGCCGGTGCGCAAGGTTTGCGCGCCGGTCGAGTGCTGGGTCCAGCCCAGGGCGTACAGGATGGTCGCGGCGCGGCCCGGGACGGCGGTCGATGCCAGCATCTCGGCGACCTTGTGGAATTTCTCCGGCGGCACGCCGCAGGCTTTCTCCACCATCTCCGGCGTGTAGCGCGAGTAGTGCTTCTTCATCAGCTGATACACGCAGCGCGGATGCTCGAGCGTCGGATCGATCTTGGCGTAGCCGTCGTCGCCCATCTCGTAGTTCCAGCTGCTCTTGTCCGTGTACTTGCCGGCCGCCTCGTCGTAGCCCGAATACAGGCCGTCGTTGAAGGCGAAGTCCTCGCGGACGATAAACGGCATGTCCGTGTAATTGCGGACGTATTCGTGCTGAATTTTGTCGTTCGTGAGCAGATAGTTAATGATCGCGCCCAGGAATACGATGTCCGAGCCGGTACGGGTAGGGACGTAATAGTCGGCTACCGAGGCGGTTCGGGTAAAGCGCGGATCGACCACGACCAGCTTGGCGCCGCGATGCGCCTTCGCTTCCGTGACCCATTTGAATCCGCAAGGGTGTGCTTCAGCGGCGTTTCCGCCCATGACCAGGATGACATCGGCGTTCTTGATGTCCACCCAGTGATTCGTCATCGCACCACGTCCAAATGTCGAGGCAAGACCTGCCACCGTCGGACCGTGTCATACGCGTGCTTGATTGTCGAATGCGAGCATGCCCAGACTGCGCATGGTTTTATGGGTTAGATAGCCTACCTCGTTGGAGCCGGCCGACGCGCACAGCATGCCGGTCGTGGTCCAGCGGTTGACGGTTTTGCCGTCGGCGCTCTTCTCGATGAAGTTGGCGTCGCGGTCGGTCTTCATCAACTTGGCGATGCGCGTGAGCGCGTCGTCCCAGGAGATCTTGCTCCATTCCGTGGCGCCGGGCGCGCGGTATTCCGGCACCATCAAACGATTCGGGGAGTGGATGAAGTCAATCAGGCTGGCGCCTTTCGGACAGAGCGTGCCACGGTTGACCGGGTGGTCGGCATCGCCTTCGATGTGGATGATGCTGGCGGTGGCGTTCTTGGCGCCGTCCCCCAGACCGTACATCAGGATTCCGCAGCCTACGGAGCAGTAGGGGCAGGTGTTACGGGTTTCGGTGCTGCGCGCCAGCTTGTACTGCCGGACTTCGGCCAGGGCCGTTGCCGGCGCGAAGCCGAGGAGCGCGATGCTCGAACCCGCGATGGTCGCGCCAGTCACCCGAAGGAACTGCCGCCTGGACATCTGGTTCATGGGAGCCTCTCAGTTGAACGAAGAAACCTACCGAGTTTAGCACTATCAAATCGGTTGCATGCTTCTGATCCGTATCAAATGTTCCCCCTAAGCTAGATGGAGGGCCAATGATATAGATCAATAAACAACGGTTTACCTGAAGTCGCGGCGGTTATTTGTCTTTGTAGCAATTTTTAAGTTTTAGATAATCGTAATAGCGGCTGCCGGCGGCGATCTTGGCGCCGACGCACGCGGACTTGAAATCGGTCTCCTTTTCGTTGTACAGCAAACGCACCAGCGTGCGCCCCTTGGCGTTGCGATAGATATCCCATTGGATGTTGGCGGCCATCGGCGCGACCGCGTCGCCGCGCCAGTCGCTGTTTTCATAGCTGTACATCGTGGCGCGCGGCAGTTGGGCGGACATGCCCGGCAGGCCGAGGATGGCGGCCATCGGAATGACGATTTCGGCGTGCGAGAAACGCAGCTTGGCGGCGTGGCGCATGTCGCCCCGGGCGACGGCGTCGGCCTCGCCGAAGAAATCGTCGAGCAGCGTGCGCGCCATGCGCCACGTCAGGTCGCCGTTTTCAGCGATGCCAGGGCCTTTTTCGTAGAAGGCCAGCGCATCCTCGATGGAGGCGATCACGCCGGCCTGCGCGGCCGGTACGTAGCGGGTGAAATCGGCCGGCACTTCATTGGGCATGTCGGCAGCCGCCGCATACAGTTCGTACAGCGCCAGCGCGGCGTCGATGGCGGAGGCGATTTCGGTTCCGCCGTCGCCCGCGAGCGTGTTGGTGTACTTGCCGTCGGCGCTGGTGTAGCTAAAGCCGCCGGTGTTGGCGGCGCGCCGGCGGCCCTGGTCCAGCGCGGCGATGAAATCCGGTTTGAACAGGCGCTCGAGCGTGGCGCGCGCCGCCTCGGTCAGGCGCGGTTGCGCGCGGATAGCCTCTTCGCGGGCGCGCAGTTCGTCGCTCTCCACCCAGCTTTGGTAGGCCTGGCTGGCCTGATAGGTGGCGTGTAGCGGATCGGCCGGACCGGCCGTCTTGTCCTGCTTTTCGCCGAGCTTGTGGAAGTAGAGCAGGAAGCGGTCGGTGCCCGCCGGGCGGCCGGCGTGATCGGATTCGCCGCGCGGCGCCCGCGAGGCGGGAAAGGCCAGCAGCGGTGCCAGGCCGGGCTGCCGCGCCAGCAGGGCGCGCGTGAAGAAGTACGCGCTGTCGACCGCGCGGTCCTTGCCCGAGCTGACCACGACGATGTCGCGCCGCTTGTCGGCGGCGTCGCGGAACAGCTCCGGCAAGCGCCCGTGCATGCGTTGCGCCAGTTGCGTGTGTTCGGCCACGCCCTGCGCCGTCTCGTTGCCGTATCCCGGCTTGCCGATGCCGGCCACGCCGTAACCGAGCAGGAAGTTCGCCTTCATCATTGACAGGATATCGGGGCCCAGCTCCGCCCCCAGCGGCGTCAAGGCGCCATCCTTCTCGGCCAGTTGCCACAGCCGGTACATCGCCAGGTCGGTCTTGAAGCCGCTCAGGCCGCGCGAGCCGTGGCGCGCCAGCAGCTGGGTGGCGACGGCCCGATAGCCCGGCGGCGGCGCCTCGTAGCTGGCGCCGTCCTGGCGCGGTTGATAGGGCGTCTTGGTTTGATAATACTGCCCACCGGACGCGTTCAGCAGCAGCAGGGACAACGCGGCGCCGGCCGCCAGGGGCAGTTTTTTCATGCCTAGAAGTCTACCCGCGCATTCAGGCTGGCGGTGCGCGGCGCGCCCACGTTCAGATAATTCTCCTGATAGTAGGTCCAGTATTTGCGGTTGGCGATGTTGGAGATGTTGGCGCGCAGGCTCACCATCCTGCCGAAGAAGTGGTGGCGGTAGTTGAAGCCGGCGTCGAACAGCGCCACCGACGGCAGCTGGTTGACGTTGGCCGCGTCCATCGGCAGGTCGCCCAGGTACTGGGTGCCGGCGTGCAGGGCTAGACCTGGCAACACTTCGCGCCAGGTCGCCTGCAGCGGAGGCTGGCGGCGCGGCGCGCCCACGGCGTGCTTGCCACCGTAGCCCGGCGCGGCGTCTTCCAGTTTGACGTCCAGCAGCATGACGCCGCCCTCGAGCGACAGGTTTTTCGCCACTTGCACCACGCTGTTGAACTCCAGGCCCTGGTATTTGGTCTGGCCGTCGGTGACGTAGACGTTGGCGGCGTTGGTGTACTGGGCGCCGCGCTCGATGCGGAACAGCGTAGGTCAGCGCCAGGTCGTCGGTGACGCGCCATTCCAGGTTCAGGCCCGTCGCGTTGCGGTTGATCGAGCCGCTTTCCTCCTGGACGCCGCCGTCTTCATGCAGCAGGTTGATACGGTAGCCGAAGCCGCCTTGCTCGCGGATAACAAGTCATGCCGCCATCGGCCGCCCGTCCTCTTCTTTGCTGCTAGCCCAGCAGCGCCCCGATCGCCGCCAGCGACGGCGGCGACGCGCCCGCCGCCAGGCAGGCCGCCGCGCCGGCCGCCACCGCGAAGCGCAAATGCTCCAACGGCGCGCGATCGGCGTGGTGCATCATGCTGTAGGCCAGCGCGGCGATGCTGGCGTCGCCCGCGCCGACGGTGTCGACCACGGTGATGCGCGGCGCCGGCAACTCCCAGGCGTCGCCGCCGATATGCAGCGAGGCGCCGTCGCCGCCCTTGGTGTACAAATAGATCGCCGCCGGATTCCAGCCGCGCAGCGTGGCGAACGCGGTCTCGATGTCGTCGGTGCGGAACAGGCCCGCCAGGTCCTCCTCGGATACCTTGACGACGTCGGCCAGCTCGGTCATGCGCCGCAACGTGGCGTCGTAGCGTTCGTCCATCAGCAGCCGGTAGTTCGGATCGAAGCTGATGCGCACGCCGTCCAGTTTGAGCTGTTCGGCCAGCGCCACCAGCTTGCCGGCCAGCGGCTGGCGCGCCAGGCTGATGCCGCCGAAGTGCACCCACTTGCAGTGCGCGCGCCAGCCCTCCGGCAGCAGCGAGGCGTCGAAATGCAGATCGGCGCTGTCGTCGCCGACGAAGAAGTAGGCCGGCGGATCGGTGCGGTGCACGATCGCCAGCAGCGGCGATTTGGCGTAGCGCTGCAGGAAGCGCATGTCCAGGTTCGCCGCCTCGCTGGCGCTGTGCAGCGCGTCGCCGAAGACGTCGCCGCTGATGGCGCCGGCGAAGGCCGTCGGCACCTCCAGCCTGGCCATCGTGCGCGCCACGTTCCAGGTCGAGCCGCCGACCTGGCTAAGCCAATGCTGTTGCGCCGGATCCTGCACGATCATGTCGGTCAGCGCTTCACCCGCCGCCACGAATAATGGAAAGGTCGCCATCTCAGTCCTTCAACACGTTCAGTACTTCGTAGCAGGCGCCCATGGTGTGGTAATCCACCTTGCCGGCCGGGCTTTTCTCGTCGGTCAGCTTGCTGTTGTCGGCGCCGAGGATGCGATACCACGCACCGTATTTATGATCGACGAAATGCTCCCAGCTATAGGCCCAGATCTGATCGTACCAGCTCCAGTAGCCCGC
>JBDSKP010000635.1:0-3389 GCA_039916925.1 Duganella sp. | reverse complement strand
CCCTCGTGGCCGTCGGCCATGGCGATCAGGCGGCCGGCGATGACGTAGCGCACGTCGAGCGCCGCGGCCAGCTCGCGCACCATGAGGCGCAGGAAATCGTCGCCGCGCGCGCGCGAGGTCGAGGCCGTGATCGCGCGCAACGCCGCCTCGGCCAGCGCGCGGCCGTCGGCGGCGCCGAACAGGGGCCCGGGCGCCGGCGCGGCGCGCGGGTCGGGCGGCAGCTCATTACTCATCGCATCCCCCAAGGTGGACAGGTTCGCGCTGGTGCCTTCATACGCGCGCATGAATACGGTTTAAGCTTTTAACAAGATCTAGCACAAAATAGCCATAATTTTCCAAAAACTTTGTATTTTTGTGTAAAAAACGCGCTTTTTTATGTAAAAATCGCAGGAAGTGTTGTTTATGTCGGCTTTGTTACAGAGGCGCAATTGACCGTTGCGCCGCCAAATGGTTTCATGCCAGCCTTGAATAATGTAACCACATTATCTAACTTGTAACAATCAGTTTGTCCCCGATAAGAATCCTCCTAGGAGTTGAAGCAATGATGATGGAAACTGTAATCTCGCGTTCACTGCGTCTGATGTTTGCGGGCAGTGCCGCGTTCGCGCTGGCACAACCAGCCATGGCCCAAGAGGCAGACGCGCCGATCCAGCGCGTGGAAATCACCGGTTCTTCGATCAAACGTGTTGACGCCGAGACCGCGTTGCCGGTACAGATCATCGGCAAGGCCGAAATCGCCCGCACCGGCGCCACCAGCACGCAGGAACTGCTGCAGTCGATCTCGGCCTTCTCGTCGGCCGGCGGCACCACCAACGCCACCGGCGCCGGCACCTCGACCGGCGGCCTGTCGTCGATCTCGCTGCGCGGCCTGGGCTCGACCCGCACGCTGGTGCTGGTCAACGGCCGCCGCCTGGCCGCGTTCGCCGGCAGCGACGGCGCCTCGGTCAACGTCAACGCCATTCCGCTGGCCGCCATCGAGCGCGTCGAGATCCTCAAGGACGGCGCCTCCGGCCTGTACGGCAGCGACGCCATGGCCGGCGTGGTCAACTTCATCCTGTCCAAGCGTGTCGACGGCGTCGAGATCACCGGCGGCTACGGTTCGCCGACCGAAAGCGGCGGCGGACAGAACGCCAAGGCGTCGATCACCGGCGGCTACAACACCGACAAGCTGAGCGTCGTCGCCTCGGCGTCGTTCGAAAAAGAAAAGGCGCTGTTCGGCCGCGACCGCGATTACGCCAGGTCCGCCACCCGCCTGCCTTACTACAACAGCACCGCGACCGGCCAGGGCAACATCCAGGGCGCGTTCACCCCGGGCAAAGGCCCGAGCGACGATTACATCGACGGCGGCGCCGGTTACGGCAACCCTATGGCCGTCGGCAACAAGTGCAGCACCATCCGCATGGTCGGCGTGACCACCGGCGGCGGCACGCCGTACTGCGCCTACGACAGCGGCCCGGACGTCGGCCTGACCCCGAAACGCGAACTGTACAACCTCACCAGCAACCTGAGCTACCAGCTCAACGCCGACCACCAGCTGTTCGCCGACGTGCTGTATTCGCAGAGCAAAATCACCCAGACGTATCAGCCGTCGCCGGCGCGTTCGGACTTCTTCGAAAGCGACGCCGAGTTCGCCAAGCGCGGCGTCGATCCGGCCCTGCTGCTGTTCCCGTCGAACCCGGCCTACCAGTCGATCGCCGTGCCTTACCTGCAAAGCCGCGGCCAGACCGCGCTGATCGGCCAGCCGCTGGCGATCACCTCGCGCGTGTTCGACTACGGTCCGCGCCAGAACGTCGACACCGCCAAGCAATCGCGCGTGGTGATGGGCGCCAAGGGCACGCTGGGCTTCGGCGATTATGAAGTCGCCTACAGCCACAATGAATCGAAACTGGAAAGCGCGGTCACCACCGGCTACTTCTCGCAGGTGGCCTACGCCGGCGTCATCAACGCCAGCAACTGGAACCCGTGGGCCGAAGGCGGCGTGCAAAGCGGCGCCCTGGCCGACCAGCTGAAAGGCGCCACCTTCAGCGGCACCTTCCTGAACGCCAAATCGAGCAGCGACGCGATCGACGCCAAACTCAGCGGCGAGATCCCGACCATCGCCGGCATCACCCCGTTGTACTCGGTGGGCCTGCAATCGCGCCAGGAAAAGTACATCACCGACCCGAGCGCCGCCTACCAGTCGGGCGACATCTCCGGCCTGGGCGGCTCGGTCGTGCCGATCGACCGCAAGCGCAAGGTCAACTCCGCCTTCGCCGAGCTGAGCATTCCTCTGCTGAAATCGCTGGAACTGAACCTGTCCGGCCGTGACGACAAGTACGACGACGTCGGCAACACCTTCAACTGGAAGAGCAACGTGCGCTGGCAGCCTGTCAAGGAACTGGTGCTGCGCGCCTCGTACGGCACCGGCTTCCGCGCGCCGTCGCTGGTCGACCTGTGGACCCCGCAAACGCTGGGCACGTCCGAGCAGTTCACCGATCCGGTCACCGGCGAATCCGGCCGCCAGGTCAATTCGCTCACGGGCGGCAATCCGAACCTGAAGCCGGAAGAGTCGAAGCAATACTCGTTCGGCGCGGTGTGGCAGCCAGCCACCACCACCAGCATCGGTATCGACTTCTTCAACATCAAGATCACCGACATCCTGGCCACCCCGTCGGCCCAGGAAGTGGTGTCGCGCTTCCGCGCCGGCGACCCGGCCTACGCCGGCCTGGTGACCCTGCGCGGCAACAACATCGCCAGCATCCGCCAGACCCTGGCCAATACCGGCGACGCCACCGTGCAAGGTCTCGACGTGTTCGCCAACTGGAAGGACAACTTCAGCTTCGGCAAGGTGGAAGTCAACCTGAACGGCACCTACATGGACAAGTTCGACCAGACCAGCCCGGGCGGCGAGGTCTCGCATAAGGTCGGCACCATGGTCGACGCCACCGGCACCCCGGTGATCGGCGCCCAGAACGGCGGCGTGATCCTGAACTGGAAGCACCAGCTGTCGGCCACCTGGAGCAAGGGCCCATGGGCGACCACGCTGATCCAGAACTACCGCGACGGCTACGAGGTGGGCCACGATCTGAACGACAACCCCGTGCACATCCGTTCGGAAGCGATCTACGACGCCAACGTGACCTACAAGGGCTTCAAGAACGTGACCTTGGCGCTGGGCGTGAAGAACATGTTCGACAAGCAGCCAGACCCGATCGGCACGCCGGTGACCAACCAGTTCCAGGCCGGCTACGACATCAACCAGTACGACCCGCGCGGACGCTTCGTCTACGTGACCGCCGGCTACAAGTTCTAACCGCCGCACGTTAAAAAGCCCGCGCAGCCGTCAGGCCGCGCGGGCTTTTTTTTGCCCCGACGGCGCGGGCCGCCGGCCGCTACAGCCAGCCGGACTT
>JBDSKP010000634.1:0-6528 GCA_039916925.1 Duganella sp. | reverse complement strand
TGGTCTACCTGCGCCAGGTCGCGCGCGGCAACATCGTCATCGGCGGCGGCGGCCACGAACCGGTGGACCTGGACCATCGCCTGGCCCACGTGAACCCGCGCAGAACGCTGCTCAAGCTGGCGAACGCGCCGCGCCTGGTCCCGGCGATCAGGCACCTGAACATCATCCGCGTCTGGAGCGGGATCGAGGGTTACATGGACGACAGCCGGCCGGCCATGGGGCCGAGCGCGCGCGTGCCCGGCCTGTACTACGCGTTCGGCTTCTCCGGCGAAGGCTTCCAGCTGGGGCCGGGCGTGGGCGAGGTGATGGCGGAATTGATCCATACCGGCGCCACCAGCACCCCGATCGCGCATTACCACATCGGGCGTTTCGCCCAGCCGGCCGCGAACGCGGCCTAGCCCGTTGGTTTTTCATCGACATCGACTTCGGACACACACCATGAGCAATTCGCAGCAAGCAGCGGCCGTGACGGCCAACCCGCCCTCCTTCGTCGACCTGCGCCGGTTCGCGCGCGACGCCAGCCAGGGCATATCCGCCGCCGCGTCGGCCGGGGACGACCCCTTCCTGTCGAACCGGCGCGTGCTGGACTGGGCGCCGGGACCGGTGACGGCGGGCGTCATCGCGCTCGAGGCCGGCGGCGGCGCGGTGCCGGACCTGCCGGCGGACGAATTCATCATCGTCAACGAGGGCAGCCTGACCTTGTCGCAACAGGATGCCACGTTGACGCTGGAAGCGGGCCAGAGCGCGGTGATCCAGCAGGGCGCGGCGTTCTCCTGGTCCGCGCCGGGGCCGGTGTCGCTGGTCTTCACGCGCTACAACCAGAGCCGGCCCGGCGAGCGCGCCATCGTGCCGATCCAGCCGAATCCGCAACTGGAAGTGTCGGGCACGCCGCTGGCCGAACTGCTGCTCACGCCGGCGCCGGTGTGCCGCAACCAGACCGACTACAGCTCGGCCGACGGCGAATTCGTCTGCGGCACCTGGGACTCGACGCCGTATCACCGCCGGGCCATGTTCTACCGCCACTACGAGCTGATGTACCTGCTGGAAGGCGGCGTGACGTTTGTCGACGAGGCGGGCCGCGTCGGCACGTTCTCGAAGGGCGACATCTTCCTCGTCGAACAAACGGCGCGGTGTAGCTGGGAAAGCACCGAACACGTGGCCAAGGTGTACGTGATCTACCGTCCCGCCTGAGCCGTCGATGACCTTTCCTTATCAGGCCGATCCCGTCAGGGGCGCCGCATGGGCGGAGTTGTTCGCCCGCAAAATGCCGGCGCTGCCGTTCCGCGTCTGGCCCGACGTCGGCGATCCGCGCGAGGTGCGCTACCTGGCCGCCTGGCAGCCGCCGGGAGATTTGGCGACCCGGTTTCCGAACCTGGAAGTGCTGTTCTCGACCGGGGCCGGAACCGACCACTTCGACTTCTCCGCCATTCCCGAGGCACTGCCGGTGGTCCGAATGGTCGAGTCCGGCATCATCGATGGCATGGTCGACTACGTGACGCTGGCCGTGCTGTCGATTCACCGCGACTGGCTCGCCTATGGCGACCAGCAGCGGGCGGCGGACTGGCGGCCGCATCGCGTGTATCCGGCGTCGACGCGGCGTGTGGGGGGCTGGGCGGTGCGCGTGATCGGCGCCGAGCCCGCCTTGACGCCGAAGTATTTCCACAGTCGCCTCAACAAGGAGCGGACATCGCTTCCTTTGAGGAACACCATCGCCGATGGTTTGAGAATCAGCGTTCCCGGCCAAAACCCCTATCCCATCATTGAAAAATATGTGGATGAGATCGTGCTGGTGGACGACGAACATATCATCGCCGGCATGCGCAGCCTTGCAAAGGATGCGAAATTGATCGCCGAGCCGGCCGCCGCGATCGGTATAGGCGCCTTGTTGGCCGGCGCCATCAAACTTAAACCGGATGAGAAAGTCTGCGTCGTATTGAGCGACGGGAACTGGGACCTGTGCGACCTTGCTGAGGTGTGGTCGGGCGCGGATTAGCGACCGTCCTCCGGGATGGGCCGCACCACCAAAAAGTGGTACGACATGGCGCCGGCGAAGGCGATGGCGGCGCCGGTCAGCAGCGCCGGCACGAACGACCACGTCTGCGCGATATAGCCGGTCAGCACCGGCGCCAGCGCGCCGCCGAGAAAGCCGCCGAAGTTCTGGATCGCGCCGAGCGAGGCGATGCGGCTCGGCGGCGCCGCCACCGTCGCCAGCGACCACGCGCAGGCCGACGAGGCGTTGGCGAGGAAGATGACGATCGAGATGCAGGCGACCGCGACGACGTTGCTGTCGGCCAGCGCGGCCGGGATCGTGAACGCCACCATGCCCAAGGTGGCCACCACCACCGCGTTGCGCCGGCCCGAGACGGGCGAGGCGGCGCGGCGGGCGACGCGGTCGGACGCCCAGCCGGCCAGCAAGGCGCCGGCGAAGCCGCAAATAAACGGGATCGAGGCCGCCAGGCCGGCGTACGCCAGGTCCATATGCCGCTCGGTGCGCAGGTAGCCCGGCAGCCACGTCAGATACACCCAGTTCAGGTACACCGAGCCGAAGAAGCCGAGCATCATGCCCCACGTGGTGCGGTGCCGGAACAGCGCGCGCCAGGCGGCGAAGCTGGTCGTGGACCCGCCCGCGCCGGCGCCGTCGGCCTCCAGATAGGCGCGCTCGTCGGCGCTCAGGCGCGCCGGCGCCGGATCGCGGTACAGCGCCACCCAGACCAGCGCCGCCACCAGCCCCAGCGCGCCGGTGGCGAAGAAGGCCCAGTGCCAGCTGGTGGCGGCGATCAGCGGCGTCAGGCACAGGGGCGCGAGCGCCACGCCCAGCGGCGAGGCCGAATTGTAGACGCCGGTCGGCGCGCCGCGCGAACGGGGCGGGAACCAGTTGCCCACCACCCGCGCCGCCGCCGGGAACTGCGGCGCCTCGCCGATGACCAGCGCGATGCGCGCGAGCACGAACCAGCCGAAGCTCGAGGCCAGGCCGCCGGCCGCCTGCGCCAGCGACCACAGCACCAGGCCGGCGCCGAGCAGCCAGCGCGGCCCCACCTTGTCGACCAGCGCGCCCACCGGCAGCTGGCACAGCGCGTAGCTCCACGAGAACGCCGACAGCAGCAGGCCCATCTGACCGAGCGAGAGGCCGAGGTCGGCGCGGATGTATTCGTTGGCCACCGCCAAGGTGGCGCGGTCGAGGTAGTTGATGACGCCGCACACCACCAGCAGCGCCAGCGCCAGCGTTTGGCCGCGGCGGATGCGGGCGGGGGTGTCGTTACCGGAGATTTTGATCATTGCGCAGGGCGGTTGTACGGTTATCGCGACACTGTCGCGGCGCGGCGTTCCGCGGGGAAACCGCGAGTATAGTTCACGCCGCGGCGGCCCCGGCCGTGAACTCCCGGCGGATATGTGCGGTTTCGTACAGAGTTCCGTATGGAAATAACCAACACTGAGTAGCTTATGCCCATGACGGTCGGATACGCTGAACCGGACGGGGCGACGGGGAGAACGTATTGCAAAGGCTGATCACGCGCGTGCGCATTTCCGTGTCCCTGTCGGCCCTGATCACCTTGGGCGTCGGCCTGGCGCTGACGGCGTTGCTGTTCATCACCGTCCGCCAGGTCGAATCGGCCCGGCAAACCGTGCAATTCCAGCAAAACGCCAGGCTGCGCATCAACGCCATCGCCGGCGGCGTGCGCGACGCGGTCGAACAGGTCGACGTGATGCGGCAATTGTTCGCCACCTTCGGCGTGGTCAGTCGCGAACAGTTTCAGCGCTTCAGCCTGCCGTTGCGGGAGCACTCGCCGCAAATCCAGGCGCTCGGTTTCCAGCGTCCGATCCAGCAGGGCGAGCGCGCCGGCTACGAGGCCGCCATGCGCCGCCGCTTCCCCGGTTTCACGCTGACGGAAGCGGTCGACGGCCGCGCGCGGCGCGCCGGCGTGCGCGACAACTACCTGGTGGTCGATTACCTGGAGCCGTTGTTCGGCAACGAGAGCCATCTGGGGCTGGACACGGCGCCGATGGCCGAGCTGGCCGACGCGCGCCGCCTGTCGCGCGAGCGCGGCGGCAGCGCCGCCACCACCCTGCTGCCACTGCTGTTCGGCGGCGGCCGATATGAGGGTTTCCGCGTGCTGGCGCCGGTGTTCTGGCAAGGCGCGCCGCTCGACACCGCCGCCGCCCGCCAGCGCGCGGTCATCGGCGAGATCGTCGCCGAGCTGCGCGCCGATCGCCTGCTCGACCCGGTGCTCGAGGCGCGCGGCTTCCCGCCGGCGCAGGACATCGGCATCCGCCTGTTTTGCGCCGCCCCGGGCGCCGCGGCCCGGTTGATCGCCAGCCAGGGCGACGTCGCCGCCGTCACCGCGGCGGCGGCCGGATCGCCGCAAGGTCGGCGCTGGCTGCCGTCGTGGCTGTTTTATGACCGCCCGGCGCCGGTGACCGCGTCCTTCGCGCTGGCCGACCAGACGCTGCGGGTGGAGGTGAGCCAGACCGAGACCTTCTTCGCCGACGGCCACAACGGTTCCCAATACGCGTTGCTGGGCGGCTTGCTGTCGACCGTGCTGGCGACCGCCTATATCTACACCCTGGTGTCGCGCCCGGGCATGGTGGACCGGGCCACGCGCGCGCGCACCGCCGCGCTGGAGGTCGCCAACCAGCGGCTGGCCGACGACCTGGCCCTGCGCGTCCAGGCCGAGCAGGGGCTGCGCCTGCGCGAGCGCGTGATCGAGGTGTCGGCCAACGCCATCATCCTGTGCAGTGCGCAGGCGCCGGAGCACTTGATCGAGTACGTCAATCCGGCGTTCGAACGCATCACCGGCTTCAGCGCGCCGGAGGTGCTCGGGCGCGGGTTCGATTTCCTGCACGGCAGCAGCCAATATCAAGGCAATATCGAGCAAATCCACGCCGCGCTGCGCGATCGCACCGAGGGCCGCGCGATGGTGCGCAACCACCGCAAGGACGGCAGCGGCTACTGGAGCGACCTGTTCGTCGCGCCGGTGCACGATCAGTATGGCATCGTCAGCCACTTTGTCGTGGCCCAATACGACATCTCGGCGGCGGTCGGTTACGAGGCCGAGATCGAGTACCAGGCCTCGCACGACAGCCTGACCGGCCTGGCCAACCGCAATTCGCTGCGCCAACACTTGAACGACGCCGTCGCCGGCGCCCGGCGCAAGCACGGCGCGTTCTGGGTCGCCTTCCTGGACCTGGACCGGTTCAAGTTCGTCAACGACACGCTGGGGCACGAGGCCGGCGACGCGCTGCTGAAGATCGTCGCCGAGCGCCTGCTGGCCGGCGTGCGCGAAACCGACACCGTGGCGCGGGTCGGCGGCGACGAATTCATGCTGGTGCTGCCCGAAAATCCCGAGGACGGCACCGGCGTGGCCGTGCTGACACGCATCATGGAGGCGATCGCGCAGCCCATCGTGATCGCCGAGCACGAATTTTTCATCACCTGCAGCGTGGGCGTGGCCACCTACCCGACCGACGGCGACAGCGCCGAAAGCCTGACCCGCCATGCCGACATCGCGATGTACCGCGCCAAGGAATTGGGCCGCGACACCTTCCAGTTCTTTACCGCGCAGATGAACGAGCGCACGCTGGAGCGGCTCAAGATCGAAACCGACCTGCGGCGCGCGCTCGAGCGCGACGAGTTCGTGCTGCATTACCAGCCGCAGCTCAGTTTAAGCAGCGGCAAGATCATCGGCATGGAGGCGCTGCTGCGCTGGAACCATCCGATCCAGGGCATGATCGCGCCGACCCGCTTCATCGGCCTGGCCGAGGAGATGGGCTTGATCGTGCCGATCGGCGCGTGGGTGCTGCGCACCGCCTGCCTGCAGACGATGGCGTGGCATAACGCCGGCTGGACCGGGCTGCGCGTGGCCGTCAACCTTTCGCCGCGCCAGTTCACGCAGAAAACGCTGGTGGGCTCGATCGCCGCCCTGCTGCTGGAAACCGGCATGATTCCGGAGTTGCTCGAGCTCGAGCTGACCGAGGGCACGGTCATGCACGATGTCGACCTCGCCATCGAGGTGCTGCGCAACCTGAAGGCGCTCGGCGTGCAGATCTCGATCGACGATTTCGGCACCGGCTACTCGAGCTTGTCCTATCTGCGGCGCTTTCCCATCGACGTGCTGAAAATCGACCAGTCCTTCGTGCGCGAACTGAGCATCGACGCCGATGATGCCGCCATCGTGCGGGCCATCGTGACGCTGGCGCACAGCCTGCGGCTGCGCGTGATCGCGGAAGGCGTCGAAAACACGGCCCAACTCGATTTCCTGCGCGCCGAGGGGTGCGACATGATGCAAGGCTATCACTACAGCCGCCCGCTCGAGACCGGGGCGTTCGAGCTGCTGCTGCGCCAGGACCGCCGGCTGCCGACCTAGCGGCCGGCGGCACTCAGGCCGACGGTTGGTCGTCGATCCGGGCCAGCCGGTCGGCGCGCTCCTGGGCGGTGTGGAAGCCGGCCGCGCCCATCGTCATGCCCGCCGCCCCCAGCGCGAAACCGGCCAGTTGCAACCCCGACTCGACCGCCTCCGACACCACCTCGGT